>NZ_CAWVCU010000001.1:0-17092 GCF_963927765.1 uncultured Agathobaculum sp.
AACTGTCTTTTCATTCGCCACAAATGAGCCGCCAGTCATGATGTAATGTTTTTTGGTGTAATCCACCCTCTATACATTACATCATGATTTACAATGCTGTTGCTGTCCCCCTGCAACTCGTCGTCACGACTTAGACGACAGTACAGGGCGGTGATTTTGTTGTCAGACTGCCTTAACATAAGTTTTCTCCTTTCGTCGGCGGGCAGTCTGCCATACAGGATTGTATGTACTCATTTTATCGGCTCCCGTCCTTTTTATCAACCTCTTTTTGTAAACTTTCCTGCTCCATAAGGCGTAAAACCTTGCTCGGTAACGCACGCTTTCCGTCATAGCTGCCTGTAAAGCGGTAGCTTGTCCTGCCGGACTTGATAATGACTTCACGCTTCGGCAGCTCTTGATACAGCGGATTTTTTACCACGATATGCCCATTTTTGATAATTCGCTTCCTTTCCATTCCGTTCCCGTCCTTTCCTTGTTTGATAGAGTGAATAGTTGAATAGCAAGCATAGGAAAAGAGTACCCTTTTCCGTATTTTCGCCCTCTCGCCTGCGGCGTATCGGTTGAAAATTGCTTGTTGGGAAGTGTCCCAAACCCTCTGAAAATTCTCTCAAAGATTATCCGTCTTGATAAGGGGGATTTGTTGCGTTTCTTCCCTCACTATATACAACACCGGACAATGCGGTTTTGCCAAAGTTTTTGAGAAATTTTTTCGAGAAAATGCAAAAAACCGCTGCGACTTTGGAGTTGCAGCGGTTTTCATGGGCTATGTAGTCGTCTTGCGTTTTTCGTTTAGAGAAAGCGAAATTTGAACAGGCTTTCAATCAGCTTTGTTTGGATATAGTCCTCTATGTCTGAGTTAGAATTTCCAAAAGAACGGGCGCGGTAGCGGATATATCCGGCGTAGTGGGAAAGTACGGCATGAACCGCTTCCGGCTCTCCACTGGTAGCTTGTACGATTGTTTCATAGGGGAGAAGTTTTCTATTCCTCATGCGCCGCTTCCCCCATTTCCGTTTGAAGCTGCCGCAGGGATTTGCGGATATGATAGCCCGCCGCGCTGCGGCTGCATTGATAGCGTCTGCCGATTTCATGCTGTGGAACACGCTGGAAAAAGGACAAGTAAATCATTTCCTGTTCCTGCCGCGGCAATCGGGAAAGGGCTTTTGCAAGCAAGCCATTATAAAATATGACTGTATCGCCGCAGAAGGACACAGGGTATTCTTCGTATTGCTCTGGTGCTTTGAAATACTCGTCCTCGGTAGCAAATGGATAGTGCTTTTCTTCTGCAAGGTATTCGAGGGATATTTCATGCTTTTGCTTTCGTCCTGCTGTCCTTGCTGCCGTAATCGCCGCATGATGAATGACGATCTTGCAGAAAGCGTGAAATGTGTATTCAATATGCTCTTTGTATTCTTTTGTGCAATTCAAAATAATCCCCCTTTCCTCTCACGAAAGATAGCAGTTGCTCCAATAATTTAAGAAATGGAGTTGCCTAATTTCTCCGCTTCCTCAAGCTGTTCCGACTTGCTCAAAATATCCCCAATGTCCATATTGCCGCCGGCATACACAACGCCGATATTTTTCCACCCCAGATGGGAAGTCAATCCCTCATAGAAAGCCCGAACAGGGGCAAAGTTGCTCTCGGTATTTCCTTCCGCAGCCATAAGCAGGACGCAATCTTTCTTTGGGTTTTCATAGTTCGGCGTTAATTCCGCTACGGCAAACAGGCGGTCAAAAGCACTCTTTAGTTGACCGCTAATCCCCCAATAATACATAGGGGAAGCTAACACGACAACATCCGCATTTCGGTACGCCGGATAGATTTGTGTCATGTCATCTTTCTGAACGCATGGACAGGCTTCATCCTTTCCGCCTTTGCAGCAGCCCAAGCAGCCATGAATATCCATTTTCTGCAAATCAAAACAGGTTACTTCGTGTCCTGCTGCCTCTGCTCCCTTGGTAAAACGCTTAATCAATTCTTTGGTGTTCCCAGTAGGGCGGGGGCTTCCGTTCAAGATACATATTTTTTTGCTCATGTGATTTACACCTCCAAAAGTTTATGCTATAATTATAGCAACACATACCCTAAAAATAAAGTACGCACATTTTTGTTAGATACTAACCTAAAGGAGAGTGTAAATGTTCAAGGACTATATTGAAAAATCCAACTTTGAAGATACTGGATTTAGCTATGCCCTGTCGCTGATTAGTGGGAAATATAAAATGGTAATCCTGTACTGTCTGATGGAGTTTGAAATCGTAAGGTACAATGAATTGAAGCGGTACATCAAATCCATTTCGCATAAGACTTTAAGCACTTCCCTAAAGGAATTAGAAAAGGACGATTTGATAATCCGAAAAGAATACCCGCAAATCCCCCCAAAGGTGGAGTATAGTTTATCAGACAAAGGGCAATCGCTTATGAAAATATTAGACCAATTATGTGTATGGGGAGAAGAACACAAGGGCAAGTAGAGTAGCAAAGCCAGAAACAGCCGTCAAGGATAAACTTCACGCTTCGCGTCCTTGACGGCTGTTTCTGTCCTTGCTTGTGAGTAATCAAGAGGGCGAAAGCAGTAAACCGCTTTCGCCCTCAATTTATCATAGTCTATGTTCGCATTTAGGGGTAAAAATCCTTTGATTTTATGCAGCTTTGAGCGTGCAAAACAGAGGTGGGTAAGGGTTTTATACTCGCACCCTCGAAAATGGCGTTCTATTGCGTAACAGAACGAAAAAGACGAGCAAGAAACAATCGCTTCTTGCTCGTCTTTCTTCTACACTCCGTATGGCAGCTACCCTGTTTCAGTTTGTGGTTGATACTGTTTTATGCGTAGCTACCTTATTGGCCGTTTCTTTTTTATTCTTCTGTTGTACTGACCAAGTGGCACAGTGTCATCAAGCTATCGGACAGATGGACATTTTCCACTGGTACTCCCAAGCCGCCCAAGTGGAGATCTTCTCCCGTGAAGTTCCACAAGCCACGGATGCCTTGATCGACCAGTTCCCGCGCAATTTCAGGCGCATTTTTCCGCGGGATGGTGAGAACCGCCACATCCGGCTTGTGCGCTGCGATAAACGACGGTAAATCATCGCTGCTGCGCACGGAATACCCGCCAAATGCTTTTCCTTTCAGTTCAGGATTGGCATCAAACGCGCAAAGCAGCTTAAAGCCGCTGGCGGAAAAATCAAAGTTATTGAGCAGCGCCCGGCCCAGATTGCCGGCGCCCAGCAAAATCGCTGTGCGGCCTGCACGGAGGCCGAGAATAGACCCCAATTCCTCCATCAGCTTATCAATATTGTAGCCATAGCCCTGCTGTCCGAAGCCACCGAAACAGTTAAAATCCTGCCGGATTTGTGAAGCCGTTAATCCCATGCGCTCTGCCAGCGCACGCGAGGAGATGCGCTGCACACCTTCAGCCTTCAGTTCACAGATATTCCGGTAATAGCGCGGCAACCGCTGAATGACCGCTTTGGAAACCTCTTGCTTTCGTTCCACAGGCTCTCTCCTTCTTCCTTAAATTGCGATATGCAACAATTACAGCTTCGCGATGGTATCCAGCACGTAATCCGTAAATTCCTGTGCAGTCGCGCCGGTATCCCGACCGGTAACGACCACTTTTTTCTCTTCAAACATGCAGATATCCAGTGCACGGTCGAGCTTTTTCGCCAGTTCGATCTCGCCGATATGCTCCAGCAGCATGACCGATGCACGCAGCACGGACGACGGGTCAGCGTACTTTGCACGGCCTTCCTGCACCATGCGCGGTGCCGAACCGTGGATCGCCTCGAACATCGCGTAACGCTTACCAATGTTCGCCGAACCTGCCGTACCGACGCCGCCCTGAATCTCAGCGGCCTCATCGGTGATGATATCGCCGTACAGGTTGGGCAGCACGACCACCTTAAAGTCGCGACGGCGCTTGTCGTCCAGCAGCTTTGCGGTCATGATGTCGATATACCAGTCGTCGAACTCGACTTCCGGATACTCCTTTGCGACCTTCTGGCAGGTATCGAGGAACTTGCCGTCAGTCGTTTTGATGATATTCGCCTTGGTGACGCAGGAAACGCGGTTCTTGCCGGTCTTACGTGCATAGTCGAATGCCAGACGGGCAATACGCTCGCAGCCCTGCGAGGTGGCAACCGTGAAATCCAGGAACAGGTCATCGTCGATCTGCATGCCCTGCGAACCGACAGCATACCCGCCTTCGGTGTTTTCACGATAGAACGTCCAGTCGATGCCAAGTTCAGGCACCTTGACCGGGCGCACGTTGGCAAACAGGTCGAGCGCCTTGCGCATCGCCACGTTTGCAGACTCCACATTCGGCCACGGATCGCCCTTGCGCGGGGTCGTGGTCGGCCCCTTCAGAATCGCATGGCACTGCTTGAGCTCTTCCATCACATCGGGCGGGATCGCGCAGCCAAGCTCGGCACGGCGCTCGATGGTCAGACCGTCGATCACGCGGAACTCCACTTTGCCTACTTTCACCTTGTCCGCCAGCAGTGTCTCCAGCGCGTGCTGCGCCATGCCGGTGATCATCGGGCCGATGCCGTCGCCGCCGCATACGCCGATGACAAGCTTATCGAGTTTGGAATAATCAATAAAGTCGTCCTGCGCCTTCATATCCGCAATACGCTTGCGCTGGCTTTCGACGACTGCTTCAAACTGATCCAGGATCTTCTGGTCGATAGACATAGTTCTGTCCTCCCACTGAATTGATATTATTTTAACAAAAATTTCGTCTACTGTCAAGAAAGCAAGTCAGAGAGGGCAAGTCCTGTCCTCTCTGGCCTGTCTATTGTTTTACTGCGCGTTCTGCTTGGCGTAGTTGAGCGTGCCGCCCGCGAGCAGCGCGCCGCGCTGGCGGTCGGAAACCTCGCAGTCCGCCTTGAACGTTCTGCCGCCGCACACAATAGTGACCTGCTGGCCATTTTTCATTTCTTCCAGCACATTCGGCAGAGAAATCTCATCCAACAGGCTGATTTCGTCATAATCTGCCGGGTTTGCAAAGGTCAGCGGCAGGATGCCGGAGTTGACCAGATTTGCCTTGTGGATGCGTGCAAACGACTTGCACAGCACCGCCTTCACACCCAGATACAGCGGAACGAGCGCCGCGTGCTCACGCGACGAACCCTGACCATAGTTTGCGCCGCCTACGATGATGCCGCCGCCCTGCTCCTTGCAGCGTGCCGGGAACTCCGGGTCAACATTGATGAAGCAGTAGTTGGAATAATACGGCACATTCGAGCGATACGGCAGCAGCTTTGCTCCTGCCGGCAGGATGTGGTCGGTCGTGATGTTGTCCTCGGTCTTGAGCACGACCTTGCCCGTATAGCTTGCTTCCAGCGCCTTACCCAGCGGGAACGGCTTGATGTTGGGGCCGCGCACGACCTCCACCTCGTCCGGATTTTCCGCAGGCTTTACGATCAGATTATCGTTGATGACAAAGTGCTCGGGCATCTGGATTTCCGGCATCTCGCCCAGCGTGCGCGGGTCGGTCAGCACGCCAGCCAGCGCGCTCGCCGCCGCAACTTCAGGCGACACCAGATAGATCTGCGCGTCCTGCGTGCCCGAACGGCCCTCAAAATTGCGGTTGAAGGTGCGCAGGGAGACACCTGCGGACTCCGGCGACTGGCCCATGCCGATGCAGGGGCCGCAGGCGCATTCCAGAATGCGTGCCCCCGCGGAAATGATGTCTGCCAGCGCACCGTTCTGCGCGAGCATATTGAACACCTGCTTAGAACCCGGGCTGATGGTCAGCGAAACGTCCGGATGAACGGCCTTGCCCTTCAAAATGGCCGCGACCTTCATCATATCGTAATAAGAAGAGTTGGTGCACGAGCCAATGCAGCACTGATTGACCTTGATTGCACCGATCTCGGACACCTTCTTTACGTTGTCCGGCATATGCGGCATCGCGGCCAGCGGCTCAAGCGCGGACAGATCGACCGTATACTCCTCGTCGTAAACCGCATCCGGGTCGGAGGACAGCTCTACCCATACATCGCCGCGCCCTTGCGCCTCAAGGAACTTTTTTGTCTCCTCGTCGGACGGAAAAATCGAAGTCGTCGCGCCCAGCTCCGCGCCCATGTTCGTGATGGTCGCGCGCTCCGGTACGGACAGGGTCTTGACGCCTTCGCCTGCGTACTCCACGATCTTGCCGACGCCGCCCTTGACGGTCATCTGGCACAGCACGTCCAGAATAACATCCTTCGCCGACACCCACGGAGACAGCTTGCCCGTCAGATTGACACGTACCATCTTAGGCATCGGGATGTAATATGCACCGCCGCCCATCGCGACCGCAACATCCAGACCGCCCGCGCCAAATGCAAGCATGCCAATGCCGCCGCCGGTCGGGGTGTGGCTGTCCGAGCCGATCAGCGTCTTGCCCGGCGCGCCGAAGCGCTCGAGGTGCACCTGATGGCAGATACCGTTGCCCGCCTTGGAATAGTAGATACCGTGCTTTTTCGCGACCGAGCCGATATATTTGTGGTCGTCCGCGTTTTCGAAGCCGGACTGCAGGGTGTTGTGGTCAATGTAGGCAACCGACCGCTCGGTCTTGACCTGATCGACGCCCATCGCCTCGAATTGCAGATAGGCCATCGTGCCGGTCGCGTCCTGCGTCAGCGTCTGGTCGATCTTGAGGCCGATTTCCTGCCCCTGTACCATCTCGCCGTCCACCAGATGCGCTTTCAGGATTTTCTGCGCAATTGTCATACCCATTTGTGTTTCCTTCGCTCCTTTATGTCCCACACGCGCGGCGTTTTCTGCGCCCCGCGCCCCATCCCGATGCAGGGACGGGCGGTTGCGGCTTCCACAGCCTTCTCCACGGCGCGCAAAACGCGCCGTGCCCAAAAACAAAACAGAAGTGGCCTTTGCAGCGCAAAGACCACTTCTATTTTACAACAATATGCCTGTTTTGAAAAGCCCTTTTCCCCTATCGCTTTTCACAAATATTCTCACCGATCTCCGCAGTGGCGAAAGCATTTTGCAAGGTCGTGCCTGTGTTGCCTGCAAGATACTCGAAATACGCCTGACTGCCGATCATCGCAGCATTGTCACCGCACAGATTCAGCGGCGGCAGATACAGCTGGGTATGCGTGCGTTTTGCCATCTCACCGAGCGCTGCGCGCAGGAAAGAGTTTGCCGCCACACCGCCCGCGCATACCACGCGCCGCGCGTGCGTCTGATGGACTGCCTGCTCCAGCCGCGGTACCAACGTGCGCACGACCGCCGCGCAGAACGAAGCTGCCAAATCGTTTTTGTCAATCGCCTCGCCCTTCTGCTCGGCATTGTGCGCAAGGTTAATAACTGCTGTTTTTAACCCGGAGAAAGAAAAATCGAGCGGCGCGTCCTTGATGTGCGAATCCGGCAGCTTGTAGCGTGTCGGATCGCCCTCCTGCGCAAGCTTGTCGATTTTCGGCCCGCCCGGATAGCCCACGCCGAGCACGCGCGCGACCTTATCGAAGGCCTCACCCGCCGCGTCGTCCCGCGTACCGCCAAGGATATCAAAATCCGTATAATCGCGCACCATGACAATCTCACTGTGCCCGCCCGACGCAATCAGCGTCAAAAACGGCGGCTTGAGATCGGGATACGCCAAATAAGTCGCCGCGATATGCCCGCGAATGTGATGCACCGGAATAAACGGCTTGTTCAGCGCAAAAGCCAGCGACTTGCCGAAATTTGCACCGACCAGCAGCGCGCCAATCAAGCCCGGCGCACAGGTCGCCGCGACTGCGTCCACCTCATGTTTGTCCATCTTAGCGTCCGACAGCGCCTGCTCGGTCACGCGCACGACCGCCTCCATATGGCGGCGCGAGGCAATTTCCGGCACCACGCCACCGTACAGCGCGTGCGTTTCGATCTGCGTATCCACCACACTGGAAAGAATGTTCCGTCCGTCCTCGATGACGGCTGCTGCCGTTTCATCACAGGAGGACTCGATAGCCAAAATTCTCATGCGTTGATAACCACCCGTCAAAATGAATATGTCACAAAAAGCAGCACCCGAATCACCGCTGCGATCGGCAGCAGCAACGCGCCGCTTAGGCTCACCTGCAGGCGCACAACCTGCGCTTTTGGATCTCCGCCGCCCTGTACTGCGCGCAGCGCATCGCACAGCGCATGGGCGAACACACAGGCACACATCACCGTTCCGATCAGGCAAAACGCCAGAAACACAATCATGCCTGACCCTCCTCGACCGAAAGCGTTTTTTCAAAACAGCGGCAGTTTTCCGCGCCTGCGGGACTGCCGTAGTAGGCTATTTCGCGGAAGCCCAGCTTATGATACAGCGCCGCCGAATCATCGGTCGTGCGGGCGGTCTCCAAAATTGCGCGTGCATAACCATGTGCGGCAGCATCCTGCTCCAGCGCACGAATCAGCGCACTGGCAACGCCCTTCCGCCGGAAAGCTGGAGAAACGAAAATGCGCTTGATTTCCGCGGTTTCCGCGTCGATTTTTTTCCACGCGCCGCAGCCTGCCGCCTTGCCATCCACGCAAGCCACCATGCGCGCATCCAGCAAGTGCGGGTCGTTGTATTTGGCATAACGTCGATGCACTTCACCCACTACTTGAAAATAGTACTCGTCCAGCTGCTGCACGAGCGCCAGAAAATCCGCGTTTTCCGCGTCAACAAACCGAATCTCTATGCGTATCACTCCTTCAGAAACAGGGTCATCAGCACCGCATCCTCAGTCGGCACAGTGTAAAAATTCTTACGCACGCCAACACGAACAAAGCCCGCGCTCTCATACAGCGCAATCGCGGGCACATTGGATGCACGCACTTCGAGCGTGACAAATGCCAGTGCCTGCGCACGCGCCTCGTCAGTCAGTTCCGCAATCAGCGCGCGAGCGATGCCCTGCCTGCGGCAGTCCGGCGACACCGCAACATTGGTGATGTATCCTTCATCCAGCACGGTCTGACAGCCGACATAGCCGACTGCCTGTCCGTCCCGCTCGGCCACGAGGAAAATGCCCTTGCCAAGCTCCTCCCGCAGCATTTTTTCGCTCCAAGGCGCGTGAAAGCACGCGTTTTCGATTGCTTCCAGTGCCGTCAGATGGCGCTCCGCCATCGGTACGACCGTCATGCGCCGAGTCTCCCGATGATGCTGCGCACGCCCTCGTCGATCTCAGATGCCGCGCGGCGGTAAGTGTCAAGGTCGCCGCCAAACGGGTCGGATACGTCGCGCTGGGTCAGCGTGAACACCTTGTCCGCGCAGTCCGGGAACAATTCGCATACGCGGTCGTAATGTGCGCCCGTCATGCACACCAAATAGCGCGCGCTTTGCGCCATCTCGTGCGTCAGCACACGCGAACGGTGCGCGGAAATATCCGCGCCCAGTTCCTTTGCCGCTGTCACAGCGTTGTCCGACGCAGGCAGACCGTCCTGCGTGAACAGCCCAGCGGACGCGGCGGCAAGTCCGGTCTGCTCCTCGCCGCCATGCGCACGGAACAGCCCCTCTGCCATCGGAGAACGGCAGGTGTTGCCCGTGCAAATAAAGATGATTGTATCCATCCAAATTCTCTCCTGTCAGGTTCCAACAAAATTATTTTGTGTCGTACCAACTGTGCCCCGCCTTGGCTTCCGCAACCAGCGGCGCATCCATTGCGAATGCCGCTTCCATCTCCTCACGCAGCAGCTGCATGGCCGTCTCCTGCTCGGATTTAGGCGCTTCCAGAATCAACTCGTCGTGCACCTGCAAAATCAAGCGGCTTTCCAGCCCCTCCCGCAGCAGGCGGTCGCGCACGCGAATCATCGCAATTTTGATGATATCCGCCGCCGTGCCCTGAATGGGCGTGTTCATCGCTACACGCTCACCGAATGAGCGGATGTTAAAGTTGCGGCTTTGCAGCTCAGGTAATGCGCGGCGACGGCCAAACAGTGTGGTCACATAGCCGTTTTCCTTAGCACTCGCCTTGATATCGTCCATATATTTGGCAACGCCCGGATAGGTGGCCAAATAAGTGCGGATGAACTCACCCGCCTCCTTGCGGGTCACGCCGATATCCTGTGCCAGCGAAAAATCCGAAATGCCGTACACAATGCCAAAGTTGACCGCTTTGCACGAGGAGCGCATCTGCGGCGTGACCTCCTCCAGCGGCACATGATACACCTTGGCTGCGGTCGCGGCGTGAATGTCCTGCCCCGAGCGGAACGCTTCGATCATGTGCGCATCCTGCGAGATATGCGCGAGCACACGCAGCTCAATCTGTGAATAGTCTGCGTCGATCAGCACATGGTCGTCGTCCGGCGCGACAAACATGCGGCGCAGCTCACGCCCCAACTCGGTACGCACCGGAATATTCTGCAAATTGGGATCGGTCGAAGACAGGCGTCCGGTTGCGGTGACGGTCTGCTGGAAATGCGTGTGGATACGGCCGTCCTTGGGGCTGATGACCTTGAGAAGCCCCTCGACATAGGTGCTCTTCAGCTTGCTCAGCTGACGGTACTCCAGAATGCGCGGCACGATCGGGTGATCGCCCGCGATGCGCTCGAGCACTTCCACATTGGTCGAATACCCGGTCTTGGTCTTTTTCGGCGCGGGAAGATGCAGCTTTTCAAACAGCACCTCACCCAGCTGTTTGGGACTGTTGATGTTAAACTCACCGTCCGCATCGTGATAAATCTGCTGGGTCAATTCGCGGATGCGCGCATCCAGCTTGTCCCCGAAAGCGCGGAGTGCGTCCGGCTCGACCGCACAGCCGAGCACCTCCATCTCCGCCAGCACGCGCAAGAGCGGCAGCTCAATTTCATAATATAATTTGCGCATACCCAGCTGTTCAATCTGCTCCGCCGCCTCCGCATAAATCGCGCGGATCGCTACCGCATGCTGCGCACAGGCCGCAGCGGTCGCGTCCTGTCCGCCGAGCGGCGAGACCGCCGACGGGTCATCCAGATCGAGCGCAGGCAGTTCGGTGTTACAATAAGCCAGCGCCACGCGCGGCAGATCATAGCCCGACTGCGTCGGATCGAGCACATACGCCGCGATGCAGGTGTCAAACCGAATGCCATCGGGCGCGATACCGCGCGTGAGCAGCGCAGCCGCAACCGGCTTGGCATCGTGCAGCACCAGCTCGATCGAGCCGTCAAACAGGCGGCGCAGCAGGTCGTCCCACTCGTTTTCCGCAAAATCATCTGCAAACAGCACGGATGCCGTTTCCCCATCCAATAAACAAGCCGCGCGCAGCGTCTCGCCCAGCACAGCAAATACCCGATCGGTCGCGGTCTGCGCATCGAGCAGGGCAAACGCTTCCGCTGCCTGCGTCACGCGCCGCACCTGTACCTCGGGCAGCCGCGGTGCAGCCTGTTCGCCGCTCAAATTCAGCCGTTTGATGAAATTCTTAAATTCCAGCCGCGTCAGCAAGTCATATAGCGACGCTTCATCAGGCTGAGCTTCGGGCAGGTTTTCCACATCCAGTTCGAGCGGCGCATTGCGGTCGATCGTTGCCAGCCAATAGCTGTCCCGTGCGGACTGCTCGCCCGCCTCCAGCTTGGTGCGCGCGCCTTTCTTGATGCGCGCATCGTCCAGATGCGCGTATACGCCGTCGAGCGAACCAAAGTCGTGCAGCAGCTGCATCGCGGTCTTTTCCCCAATGCCCGGCACGCCCGGAATGTTATCCGACGAATCACCCATCAATGCTTTGAGGTCGATGAGGTAAATCGGGTCAAACCCGTATTTTTCGCGGAATTTCTCGGTATCGTAGCTGTCGTAAGTGGTCTGCCCCATTTTGGTCGTCACGAGCCGCACCGTTGTGCCGCCGCCGACCAGCTGCAAGCTGTCGCGGTCGCCCGTAACGACAACACAGCAGTCACCGTGCTCGTTTGCGCGGCGGCTGATCGTGCCGATCAGATCGTCCGCCTCATATCCGGGCAGCTCGCAGCGCGTCAGCCCCATCGCGTCCAGCACCTCTTTGACCACAGGCAGCTGCGCCGCCAGTTCATCCGGCATGCCCTTGCGCGTGGCTTTATAGGAATCAAATTTCAAATGCCGGAAGGTTTTTTCGCGCACATCAAAGCAAACGACCGTGCGGTCGGGCTTTTCATCGTCCTGCAATTTGAACAGTGTGGCAAGAAAGCCATAAACCGCATTGGTCGGCAGTCCCTCGTGGTTGGAGAGCTGCCGCACACCGTAAAACGCGCGGTTCAAAATGCTGTTGCCGTCGATCACCATGATTTTCATGCAAACATTCTCCATTTTTCTGCAAATTTCTGCTTAGATTTATTATATCCTATAACTGCGCATATTTCCAGACAAAATAAGGGACGGAGCATTTCGCCCCGTCCCCTGTTCCTTGGTTGTTTACGCGCCGAACCGCATTTGCAGCCGTAGCCGGTCGGCAATCATCGAAATGAATTCAGAGTTGGTCGGTTTTCCCTTGACGCCCGAAACCGTATAACCGAAATAGCTTTGCAGCGTTTCGATATCGCCGCGGTCCCACGCCACTTCGATGGCATGTCGGATGGCTCGTTCCACACGCGAAGAAGTGGTTTTGAATTTCTTGGCAATCGAGGGATAAAGCACCTTTGTGATCGCGCTCACCGCTTCCATATCATTGACCGCCATCATAATTGCTTCCCGCAGATACTGGTAGCCCTTGATATGCGCCGGCACGCCAACCTGATGGATCACCTCAGTCACGCGCACCTCGAGCGCTTTGCCTTCCCCCGACGGGGCTTCCTCCTGCTTTCCCTCTCGCCACAGGCGAATGCGTTCACACACCCGCTCGGCTTCCATCGGCTTGCGCAGAAACATATCCACGCCCAGCGCAGTGCATTCCGCACCAGCCTGCGGACTGGCAAAAGCGGAAAGAACCACCACCGCCGTCTTGTTCTGTTCCTGACTGCGCAGTCGGCTGATAACCGAAATGCCGTCCATCACCGGCAGCACCAGATCAATGATGAGCACATCCGGCCGCAGCTCCTGCACAGCTGCAAGGGCCTTTCCGCCATCCTCTGCCATTCCAACCAGTTCCATGTCGTCTGCTTTTTCCAGCGCCGCTGCCATACGTGCGCAAAATTCGCTGTCGTCGTCCGCGAGCAATACCCGGATTTTCTGTTCCATGATGTCTATACCAGCTTTCCGAAAAATTAGTCGTCTCTCTTTCTTGTCACTAATTTACCATATAATGCCAAATAGTTCAAGGAAAATATCGAAATCCGGCATATATTTTGTTCGACAGCATTCGACAAAATTCGACAAATTACAATTTTTTCCGATTAGTTTTCCATTTCCTCAATCATGCGTTCGATACCGATTGCATAACCGCAGGTCGGGTCATTTACCAGTACATGCGTCACCGCACCGATCAGTTTGCCGTTTTGCAGGACAGGCGAACCAGACATACCCTGCACGATACCACCGGTTTTTTCAATCAGCTCCGGATCGGTCACGCGCAGCATCATACCGCGCCCATATTCATCGTCCTCCGGATAAATCTTTTCCACCTGCACAGAATACCTTTCGACCGTATCGCCTTCCACATTGGTCAGGATTTCCGCTTCACCCACCTCGATTTCATCCGCCGAGGCTACTGGAACGGATTCCAGCGACGAATAGATCGAGCTGTCGGTCAGCGTGCCGAAGATACCGCTTTCTGTGTTTTCGTCCACGGTACCAATCGCATTGTCCGAGTCAAACTCGCCCTGCAATGCACCCGGTTCACCGACCTCGCCGCGCTGCACCGAGCCGACCGAGGACTCAATCAGACTGCCGTCCCGCAGCGGGATCAGCACACCGGTTTCGTTGTCACAGATACCGTGACCGAGCGAACCGTATGCGCCCGTTTCGGAATCGACATAGGTCAGCGTACCGATACCAGCCATGCCGTCGCGCGCGAGCACGCCGATGCGATACACGCCGTCCTCATCCGCGCACGGCGTCACGATCACTGTTCGGCTGCTGCCATCACTTTCGAGCGTCAGCTCCACCGGTTGCCCACCGGAAAGCGCGATCTGTTTTTGCAGATCATCGTTGGCGCTGATTTCCGCTCCGTTGACCCCTACGATCAGTTCTCCTTCCTGCACGCCTGCCTCCCGCGCAGGGCAGACCGCACCGTCCGCTGTCTGCACATCATCCAGCCGCACGACCAGCACACCATCGGCGCTCATCTGAATGCCGACCGTATGGCCGATTGGAATGAGGGAGGAAATCTCGGCCGCCTGCGCGGAAACCAGCATCGCAAGGGTCAAAATCAGGGAAACCGCGATTTTTCTTGCATTTTTTTGCTGCATTTTTTCACCTCCGCGTTTACTATGCCACGGATGTACCGCAAAAACGCCTGTGAACCTTTGCTATTCCCATACGTTTTTTGGCTGCGCGAAAAGACTTTGGTGATGGGAAGTTTTTCTCCTGTGCAAAAACAGCGATTTCCGCGCACTTCTGTGGTGGAAACCGCCGTCTAATGAAAAATTTACAAAAGAATTAACTTGCAAATAACGTAAGACAGCGGCTTGTCCGAGTCAAACCGGACAAACCGCTGTCTTTTTATCTTCTGCTCAAACCGTGCCGAGCGTCTGCGCGCAGGGCAGACTAAATCCGTCGCGCGCCGCGCGCACGCCGCAGCCGATCGCCTTGGCCATGACGTAGGACGCAAGCGTGCCGACTGCATTGAGGTCCGCTTGCTCGTGACCGACCGAGCACGCGTAAATCGAGTCTCCGTCCGCCGTGGTATGCACCGGACGGATCGCGCGCGCAAAGCCGTTGTGCGCCATCGAAGCCACGCGCGTCAGCTCCGCTTTGCTGAAAGCCGCGTTGGTTACGATTGCGCCGATCGTCGTATTGGTCGCCGTCTTTTTATTGGCGGAAAACGGGTTGCGCGCCGTTTCGATGCCTGCATACATCTGCTCCTCGGTCAAGCGCAAGCCGCGCCCATCCTCGGTGCGCAACCCCGCGATCTGGCGGCCTGTGTCCACATCAAAAATATCGCCCAGCGCATTGACCACCACAATTGCCCCCACGCGAATCGCGCCTGCCTGCACCGCATATGCGCCGATGCCGCTTTTCATCGCATACGGCGCGCCGCAGAACTTGCCGACCGTTGCGCCCATGCCGCCGCCCACACAGCCGAGTTTCAACTCAGTGCGCGAAGCCTGCTCGCATGCGCGATACGCCATCGCGCCATCCGGCCGCACGGTTTTGTCGCCAACCGCAAGGTCAAAAATACAAGATTGCGCCACCAGCGGCACAGGCGTGATGCCTGTGTCAAAGCCGATGCCGCGCTCTTCCAAAAAGCGCATCACGCCGCCCGCGGCGTCCAGCCCGAACGCCGATCCGCCCGAAAGCACCAGCGCGTGCAGTCCTGCCGCATCTGCGACCGGCGCAAGCAGCGGCGTTTCGCGGCTGGCTGGGCCGCCGCCACGAATATCCACACCTGTCGGCGCGCACTCGTCAAACAGCAGCACAGTCACGCCCGTACCCGCTGCCTCGTCCTGTGCCTGACCAACCTGAAACCCGCCGACCTGCATAAAATCAATCTGTTGCATACTCTTCCTCCTGTGAAAAAAAGCTGCAAAAAATGCAGCTTTTTTATATTGATTCTTCCGTCAGGCTGCGCCCTGCTGCGCATTTTTTGCGCCACGGCGACCGAAAATGCCGATCAGCACCTTGCCGACCGCCAGCGTCAATACCGCAGCGATAAGCGCTTCGGGCACACCGTTGATGCACACGACACCCATAATGACCTTGAGCAGCAGATTAAAGCTCTGGCCACCTGCCGCCGCATATTGCTCGCCAAACAGCAGGTAAATCAGGCCCATCACGCCGATCGTGTTGACCATCGAGCCGATGAACCCTGCCACCGGCAGCGCGACCGCCTGTTTGTCATGCGAAACGCGCATGATGAATTGGAATACCAGTCCCGCAATCACGCCGATCAGCACGCGCGGCACGATCGCCACGATCAGGCTGGTCCAGTTGCCGGAAAACTCCGGACTGAAGCTGTAAAATGGGGTGAACACAAACGAGGTCAGGTTGGGGGTGACCGTCGCACGGATGACGCTCGTCACGCCGAACACCGCGCCCAGCACGCCGCCCATCTTCGGCCCCAGCAGACACGCACCCAGAATGACCGGGATGTGCATGGTGGTCGCGTTCATAAAGCCGAGCGGTATATAGCCCAGCGGCGTAAACGCCAGCACCAGTTCGAGCGCCACCAGCAGCGCCATTTGCGCCAGCAGCCTTACGTCTGTCTTTTTTTGATTCATATTCTGTTTTCCTCCTGCTCCCGTCCCGCCCTTCTCGTCGGGTACAGGGCTTATTCGGTCAATACGCTTCAGGAACGGTTGCGTTTCCAGATCAGATGCAGTCCATCCAGCAGCAGATTTTTGTCATACTCGCACGGAACATGTAAGTATGGCAGCACCAGCGGCGCACAATCGCCCGTGACAACCACATGCGGGGTCTGTCCGAGCGCATCGGCAAATCGCGCGACCATGCCATCCACCATGGCGGCCGCACCGTAAACCGCGCCCACGCGCATCGCGTCAACCGTGTTACGTGCCAGAACACTCTCGTTTTTGGCTTCGAGCGCCACCGACGGCAGCTGTGCCGCCTGCTCACGCAAAGCCTCTACACTCAGCCGCACGCCCGCGGTAATCGCAGAACCGACCAGCGCACCGGCTGCATCAAGCACAGTGAAGGTCGTTGCCGTACCAAGGCACACCACCACGCAGGGCAGCTTTCCTTTGGCGCGCGCAGCCACCGCGCCCGCCACGCGATCCGAGCCAACCTGCCGCGGCTGCTCCGAACGGATGTTGAGGCCGGTTTTCACTCCGCTGGACACCTCGATCACATCAGTGACACCCAGCAGGCGCAGCGCATCCTCCAGCACGGACACCATGCCCGGCACCACCGAGCTGAGCACCGCGCCGCGAATGCGTCCGGACGGCACGCCATACAGGTCAAAAACCTGCCGCAGCTTGCAGGCGTAGTCATCCCCGGTCTGCTTGGGCTCGGTCGCGATGGAAGCGGCAAAAACCTGCGCGTCTTCCTCATAACCGCCCAGCAAAACGTGGCTGTTTCCTGCGTTCACTGCGATCAGCATGGCGTTTCTTCCTTTCCGGCGTATTGCCACCGCTATTATACGCCC
>NZ_CAWVCU010000002.1:0-5956 GCF_963927765.1 uncultured Agathobaculum sp.
TTCATTTGTTTTTATCCTCTTTTGCCCTCTATACGCAAGAAACCCGGTCCATGCTTGACGCATGAACCGGGTTCCTCGACAGTCTGAGCGGCGGCACATAGGTGCCGCCGCTTTATGTATTTGCCCTCTTTCCTTTCATGACTCTACGCAGCGTAGGTTGCTCTACAATAAAAAGCATGATATTCTGCTGTATGAGAGGAGAGAATAAGATAATGAATCATTACATTACAGGCGCTGTCATCAAACAGCTGCGCGAGAAAAAGCATCTGACACAAGCGCAGCTAGCCGAAAAATTGTGTGTCAGTGATAAAGCCATATCCAAATGGGAAACAGGGAAAGGTTTCCCTGATATTTCCCTGCTCGAATCCTTGGCAAATGTGCTGCAGGTCTCGGTGCCGGAACTACTGAGCGGAGAACAGGTAATCAATACTAACCGTGCAGCAAATCTATTGCGCTCTAAGTTCTATGTGTGCCCGATCTGCGGCAATGTGCTGCACAGCACTGGTCCGGCTGTAATTTCCTGCTGCGGCATTACGCTGCCGCCCCTTGAGGCCGAAGAACCGGACGAAGCGCACGCCATACAGTACGAAGTTGTGGAGCACGAGCACTATGTCACCGTCAATCATCCGATGACCAAAAGTCATTATATTTCCTTTATGGCTTGCGTCACGGGCGATCGGTTTGATATGGTCAAACTCTATCCAGAGGGCAACGCACAGACCCGCTTTTTTATCCGCGGTCACGGTATGTTATATTGGTATTGCAATCATCACGGTTTGTTTTGTCAGCGTATTTGAATTTGTTTGCGCGGCGCTCGACAAAGCTCGGTTTGTGTGCTACGATAGAATCGTAAATCGTTCGCGCTTTCATTTCTGCTGTGTCTGATACGCAGCAAACTACATTAAATAAGCCACAAAGCGCCTCGATGAGCGCTTTCTTTTTGGAAAGGAACGAATGTTATGACCCCTTATGAGCACAAAGTGCAATACTACGAAACAGACGGCATGGGCATTGTCCATCATTCCAATTATATCCGATGGTTTGAAGAAGCCCGTGTGGAACTGCTGGAACAGCTTGGCTATGGTTACGACCGCATCGAGGCAGAGGGCTTTGGCAGCCCTGTACTGGAAGTGCATTGTAAGTATAAGACTATGGCACGATTTGGCGATACCGTGTTGATTGACGCACGAATTACGGAATACAACGGTGTTCGCATGGCGCTGCATTATGAAATCCGGGATGCGCAAACCAATGCGTTACGCTGCGAAGGTGAAAGCCGTCATTGCTTTATGGGGCGTGACAATCGCCCTGTATCGCTCAAACGTAGTTGGCCTGCGCTGGACAAGGTGTTTGCCGCGCAGCTTGAAGGGCAGAATGCTGCGAATGACGGTCAATTCTAATGACCTGAAAGAGATCTAACGCGCAATAAAGTCATCTTATTTTCGGCCAGCAGTTTACACTGCTGGCCGCTTTTGTTATGATTCTCTGGCAGTTCTCTGTTCTGCGCCGCAGCACAGTCATTCGATCTGATGCATAGGATGGGACAAAGGAGGAATTTGTTATGAACCAATCGGCGACCCTTGCGGTTGTCGGCGGCGATATCCGGCAAGCATACCTCGCCGGACTGCTGTGTGCGGATGGGCACACAGTGCGAACCTTTGCTCTGGAACGCCATCCGATCGAAGGGTGTGCCGCTGTTAGCGATTTGCGAAGCTGTTTTACCGATGTGCAAGCCGTGATCCTGCCGCTCCCCGTTCAGCATGGAAATGCGCAGCTGAATGCGCCGCTGTCCAATATCCCCTATCCGCTGTTTGACGTCCTGGACACAATTCCTGCGGGCACCGTCACGCTCGCTGGCTCAGTGCCGTTTGGGGTGCATGCCCGCGCAGTACAGAATGATTTGCGTTTGATCGACTACTTAGCGCGTGATGAATTGGCCATACGCAATGCGGTTCCAACCTGTGAGGGTGCTTTGCAGCTTGCTATGGAACAGACTGCGCACACCATCCAACACTCACGGTGTTTGGTGATCGGGTACGGGCGAATAGGTGCACTGCTGGCACAGAAATTACATGCGCTCGATGCGCAGGTAACGGTATCTGCCCGTTCACCGCGCGATTTTGCCCGGATTGAAACCCAAGGAATGCAGGTGTTGGATACCCGGCAACTTTCTGGACATCTGGCCAAATTTGATATCATCTTCAACACGGTTCCTGCGCCGGTACTCGGCACTGCGGAATTGGCAGGACTGGCCCATTCTTGCCTGATTATTGATTTGGCGTCGATGCCCGGCGGCATTTCTCCGGAAGCCAAATTGCCCTCCGGATGCCGAATCCTGCACGCCCTGTCTTTACCGGGCAAAGTCGCCCCACTCACTGCGGCACATGCTATCCATGATACAATCTGCAATATATTACATGAGGAGGGTATCCTATGACCCCGCCAATCCGCATCGGCTTTGCATTGACCGGTTCTTTCTGCACTTTTTCTGCTGTATTGCCTGTGGTCGAAACGCTTGTATCACGCGGCTGCGAGGTCACCCCCATTTTATCCGCACATGCCGCAACACTGGACACCCGTTTTGGTGCAGCCGATATGTGGCGTGACCGCCTGATTGAAGTAGCCGGGCGTGAGATTATTGACAGCATTCCTGCGGCAGAGCCCATCGGTCCGAAGAAACTGTTCGACATTATGGTGGTTGCTCCTTGTACCGGCAATACCTTAGCAAAGCTCGCACATGGTGTAACGGATACGACAGTCACCATGGCGGTTAAAAGTCATCTGCGAGGAGAAAAACCGGTCGTTTTGGCTGTTTCTACCAACGATGCCCTGTCTGGCAGCGCGGCGAATCTGGGTACTCTGCTCAACCGTAAGCACTACTTTTTCGTCCCCATGCGTCAGGATGCGCCCTTTGCTAAGCCGCGTTCACTGGTAGCAGATATGGTGCGCATACCGGAAACCATCGGCGCAGCACTCGAAGGCAGACAATTGCAGCCTCTTCTGCTCTGTCCGGGTGAGCAGTAATGATATATCAGACAGTCAGCTGTATCTTGACTATATAGTGCGTTCAGAAAGAAACACCCCTTGAACGGGTAAACCGATCAAGGGGTGCTATTTATCATGCTTTGAAAGCCGTGCGCTTATTGTGCTGGCTGTTCTAGATTTTCATTGCTTCCTGTTGCAAAGGTGATGGCACGGGCACAATTTGCAATCTCTGCTCGTTGTGTCGCACCGCCGAATTCTCCATCCAGTGTCCACGGTACTGCTTCGTCTGCATCGAACGTGATCTGCGCGGTACGGAAATAAACAAATCGTGTTGATTCCGTGTTATGCGTGAGAAGATCGTTTACCAGCCATTGCAGTTCCATCGGATTTTCCACCGGATAGACTAGCAGCACTTCGTGCAGGCCGTCATCTAACGCAACGCCGTCCGGCGTAATCGCCTTAAAACCACCAACCGATACTGAATTGGAAACCATACCAAAGATGAAGTCATCTTCCAGCGTCATTTCCGCACTGCTCACGCGAATATGATGCTGCTTGATGTTGGTTAATGCCTTCACACCCTCCAGAATATAGGCTGCACGCCCAAAGATATTTTTGGACTGCTGCGGCGTTGCATAGGATACCTCGGTAAAGACGCCAAATGCTGCAATATAGTTGAAATATCGCTCGTTAAACCGACCGATATCGAGCGCTTGCAAATTGTTCCCTGCTGCAACCGTCGCGGCTTCTGCCGGCACTTTAGAAATGCCCAAACTGAGCGCAAAGTCATTGGTTGTACCTGCAGGGATATAACCGAGCGGTGGGCGCACATCGGACTCCATCAAGCCGGTAACCACTTCGTTGAGCGTACCGTCACCGCCCGCACAAACGATGCGGTCAAACTCTCCGGCGCGCTCGCGGACCATGCGGGTCGCATCCTGCGCACCCTGTGTGACATATAGCGTCACTTCATAACCGGCTTGTTGGAACGCATCGATGCAGCCAATGATTTTTCCGCTCATTGCGCCCCGTCCGGCATGCGGATTGACGATCCATAGCATTTTTTTCACCGGGCGCGCCTCCTTACCTTCGTCATGCAACCTTACATTAAGAAATCAAATCGCAAACCGCATTTGCATATGCCACCGGATCATCCACCGGCAGTCCTTCTATCAGCAGTGCCTGCGTATACAAAATATCAGCATAGATTTTCAGCTGATCGGAATTCTCCTCCTGCAACTGACACAGCTTCTGGAAAATCGGATGCTCAGCGTTCAGCTCAAGCACGCGTTCTGCATGCACGCGCTGGCTGTCATCTAACGCCTGCTGGTTGAGCACCTTTTCCATTTCCAGCGTTACCGGGCCTTCGGCGCGCAAACAGCACGGATGACTTTTCAGCCGGCGCGTCAGCTCCACTTTTTTGACCTTGCCGGACAATGCTTCGCTCAGTGCCGTGAGCAATGCGCTCTTTTCCTCGGTGAGCTTTTTGATCTCTTCCTTGTCGTCCTCGCTGTCCAGTCCCAGATCAGCATCGACGATCGACTTAAATTCCTTCTCTTGATAGTTTGCCAACATCTTGATGCAGAATTCGTCGATATTATCATCCAGGCACAGTACCTCGTAGCCTTTATCGCGCAGCGTTTCCATAGCGGGCAGAAGCTTGATCTTATCGACCGTTTCACCGCAAGCATAATAGATATACTTCTGTTCTTCCTTCATGCGGGAAACGTACTCTTCCAGCGTGACCAGCTTATCCTCGGTCGAGGAATAATACATCAACAGATCCTGCAGAAGTTCCTTATGGGCACCGTACTGCACATATGCACCATACTTGATCTGACGGCCAAACGCCTGCCAGAACTTTTCATAATCTTCACGCTGATCCTTCTGCATCTTTAGCAGTTCGCTCTTGATCTTCTTTTCGAGACTCTGCGCAATCGCCTTTAGATGACGGTCGTGCTGCAGCATTTCACGCGAAATATTCAGCGAAAGATCCGCCGTATCCACCATGCCGCGTACAAAGCTGAAATGATCGGGCAGCAGGTCGGCGCACTTATCCATAATCAGCACGCCGTTAGAATAGAGCTGCAATCCCTTTTCATAATCCTTGGTGTAATAATCCATCGGAGCATGTGCTGGGATAAACAGTATTGCGGTATAGGTCACTGCGCCCTCTACGCTGGTGTGGATATGGCACAGCGGTGGCTGATAATCATAGAACTTGCTGGTATAGAAGGAATTGTAATCCTCATCCTTGAGCTCCTTCTTGGATTTTTTCCAAATCGGAACCATCGAGTTGAGCGTGGTGTTCTCAGTATATTCCTCCCACTCGGGCTGATAGTCCTCGCCAGCATCTGCCGGCTTTTCCTTCATGCGCGAGCGTGTCATATCCATCTTAATCGGGTATCGGATATAATCAGAGTACTTTTTCACCAGAGACTGGATACGGTACGGCTCGAGGAATTCATCATAATTCTCGTTTTCCGTATTCTCCTTAATCGTCAGCGTAATACGCGTACCATTTTCTGCTTTTTCGCACGGTGTGATGGTATACCCTGCTGCACCGTCCGACTCCCAACGGTTGGCTTCTTCGCTGTCAACCGCGCGAGAGACAACCTCTACATGGTTGGCAACCATGAACGCAGCATAAAAGCCTACGCCAAATTGACCGATGATATCCACATCGTCCATCGCGTCGTTTTCCTTTTTAAATGCCAGAGAACCAGAGCGAGCAATTGTGCCCAGATTGCTTTCCAACTCTTCCGCAGTCATGCCACATCCGTGATCCTCGATCACAAACTTGCGGTTTTCTTTGTCGAGTGTGATGTCAATCGGCAGGCTGTCGCGCGTAATGCCAGTTCGGCCTTCCTTCATTGCATTATAATACAGTTTATCCGTTGCATCCGATGCATTCGAGATCAATTCACGCAGAAAGATTTCCTTATGCGTATAAATGGAATTGATCATCAAA
>NZ_CAWVCU010000003.1:0-3591 GCF_963927765.1 uncultured Agathobaculum sp.
AACGCATATTGCAGATCCTCTGCCAGCACCAGATCCATCTGCTCGGTCTCAAACGAGGAAAAGCCCGGCGTGTCCGCGATGTAGCCGCCGCCCTCGATCGGATGCAGCTCGACGTGACGCGTCGTGTGCTTACCGCGACCGATGCGGTCGGAAATTGCGCCCACCGCCGCACCGAACTGCGGGTCGATGCGGTTAAGTACACTTGACTTGCCCACGCCCGAGTTGCCCGCAAACGCTGCCACGCGGCCGCGCAGACGGGCTTTGAGTTCATCAATGCCCTCTCCGGTCAGCGCGCTGACGCGCAGCACGTCAATACCGCTTTTCTGATAGGCCTCAAACAGCGCGTCGCCCGGGTTTTCGTCCGTTTTATTGATAACCACCAGCGCGCTGATCTCCTTGTGCACCGCAATGGCGGTCACCTTGTCGATCAGGAACGGGTCGGTCACGGGCGGGGCTGCCGATGCGACCGCAACCAGCAGATCAAGGTTGGCCACAGCGGGTCGCACCAGACTGTTTTTGCGCGGTGCGATATCAAGCAGATAGCCCGTACCGTCCTCCGGCTGGATTTCGAGTGTCACGCGGTCGCCCACGATAGGCTTACCCACGGTTTTCCGAAAGCGTCCGCGCGCCTTGCACTCGATCAGGCCCTCGGCGGTATCCACATAGTAGAACCCGCCGATGCCCTTGAGAATGATCCCTTCGATCAAGCTTTCGCCCCTTCCATCAGCTGAACGTATAGGTCTGCGAGCTGGATACGCCGTCCACGCTGACCGTGACCTCATGCTGCCCGGGCGTGCTGGTCAGCGGCACAGAAATGCTGCCCAGACTGGTCTCATGCGTCTCGTCGTACTGTACCACGCCATCGACCGAGATAACCACATGCGCCATATCCGTGTTATCCGGCAACGCCACCGGAATGGTCGCCGAACCAGTGGTAGGTGTGGTCGGCTCCTGCGTATCGCCGCCGTTGCTGCCGCCGCTCTCGCCGCCGGTCTCCGGCTGCTCATCCTCATCCGCAGTGTCCGGCGTGGTCGGCTGCTCGCTCTTGCCCTTGGATATCTGAATGTTGATCGCGGTTCCTTGGCTGACCTCCGTATCTTTGCTCACCGACTGCCAGACGACCGTACCGACCGAAGCCGAGCTTTCCACCTGATCGACTGAGCCGAGCACCAGGCCCTTATCCGTCAGTGCTTTCTCTGCCGCACTCTGCGACAGACCGTACAGATCGGGCACCGAGGCCTTCTTGTCCTCCTTGCCCTTGCTGATATAAATGGTCAGCGTCGCGCCCTTTTCCAGCTCCTGCCCAGCTGCAGGATCGGTGCGGGTGATCTTGCCCGCTTCGACCTCGTCGCTGTATTCCTCCTGGGTCTGGTAGCTGACATCATGCTCGTCCAGCATGGCCTGCGCATATTCCAGCGTACGGCCCTTAAAGTCAATAATCTTATAGGTGTCGCTGACATTGTCGCCGCCCGCGGAGACTGTCAGTGTAATGATCGCACCCTTGGTCACCTTGGTGCCCGGTTCGGGGTCCTGCTCAAGGATCTCACCGACAGGCCGATCCGATTCCTTCCGCTCGGCCGCTTCTTCGATCGTAAACTGAGAGGTGTAGCTCGTATCGGCCATCACATCGTCGATCGTCTGCCCGACCAGCGAAGGTACCGTCAGTTTTTCCTCGCCATTGCCGCCCGTTGCGATCAACAGGCCGACCACCACCAGCGCGATCACCGCCACGACCGCCACTGCAATTCCTGCAGCCAGTCCCGGCCGCTCGGCCAAGCGGTCAAAGAAGCCCTCCGGCTCGCGTACGGCCGTAGCTGTCTCACGCCGCTGCGCCGCCGCGTGCGCCGCCTGTTCCTGCGCAGCCGTGCGTCGCGCAGCCCGCTGCACGTCGCGGCCAATGACCTGCGTCTCACCCGTCTCGTCATCCGTATAGGCATAACCAAAGCGTGTCTGCGCATTGTTCTTGAGTTGCTCCAAATCCGCGTACAGCGCTTCCGCCGAGGCGTAGCGTCTGCCGATATTGGCGCACATGGCATGCATGACCACCTCATCCAGCCCCTTGGGGATGCCGGGCATCAGTTCGCTCGGCGCAAGCGGCACGGCGTTGAGGTGCTGCATCACGACCTGCAAGGCGGTTTCGCCCTCGAACGGCAGCTTGCCGGTGAGCATTTCGTACATCACGACGCCCAGCGAGTAAATGTCCGTCCGGTAGTCGATCTTGGAGCCTTTCGCCTGTTCGGGCGAGATATAATGCACCGAGCCGATGGCCTCCTGCACCACGCGTGTTTCCTGGGTGGTGGCAAAGGACGCAATGCCAAAGTCGGTCAGTTTGGCGGTACCGTCGCGCAGGATGATGACATTCTGCGGCTTGATGTCCTGATGGATAATGCCGCGGGAATGTGCGTGGATGAGCGCGCGGCAGATCTGTTCCGCAAAGAACACGGACTCTTGCCAGCCCAAGTGACCCTTTTTCTGCAAATATTCTTTGAGGGTGATACCCTCGATCAGTTCCATGACGATATAGTCCGTGCCATTCTCGCTGCCGACGTCGAATACTGAAACGATATTGTGATGGCTGAGCTTAGCGACCGCCTGCGACTCGATCGAGAACCGCTTGCGGATATCCGGGTCCTTGGCATATTCGTCCTTGAGAATCTTCACGGCGACATAGCGGTTGAGCACCACATCACGCGCGCGATAAACGACCGCCATGCCGCCAACGCCGACCACGTCAATGATCTCATACCGGCCGCCGAGCAGTTTGCCGATATATTTGTCCATAGGGAGTTACGCCTCCTCTTCCGCGCCGCGGGTGAACAGCGCAACCGTGATATTATCGCGGCCGCCGCCCTCCAGCGCGAGGGTCAGCAGCGCATCGCCCGCCAGTGCGAGCGTTTTGGCATCTTTCAGTGTCTGCGCGATTTTCTCATCCTCCACCATACCGGTCAGGCCGTCCGAGCAAAGCAGCAGCATCTCGCCCGGCGCGAGCCGCGCTTCAAACAGATCGCCGTCCACATCCGGCTCGACGCCGACTGCGCGGGTGATCAGGTTCTTTTGCGGATGCGTGCGGGCGTCCGCCTCGGTGATGCGGCCCTGTCGGCGCATCTCCTCGACATAGGAGTGGTCCTCGGTCAGCTGGTGCAGGCGTGTGCCGTCGAATAAGTAGGCGCGGCTGTCCCCGACATTCAGCACGGTCACCTGATCGCCCTGTACGAGCGCCGCGACCAGCGTTGTGCCCATGCCACGGAATTCCGGCTGCCGTCCGGCAAGCGAAAACACCGTGTCGTTCGCCTGCACGAGCGCATGCGTCAGCAGCGCCTGCCGCTTTGCGGCATCCAGTTCGCGGTCCAGCATGCCACGCGCATACTCCACAAACGACTGCGCAGCAAAACGACTAGCTACATTGCCCGCGTTTGCCCCACCCATGCCGTCACACACGACAAGCAGTGCGGTCTGGTTCTCCTCCCGCACTTCGATTTGATAGATATCCTGATTGGTCGGGCGCACACGGCCTCTGTCCGTCAAGCCAAACCATTCCATAGGAACACCTCCAGTGTCTTGTAAGGATGATATCTCCCATTCGGGTATCCG
>NZ_CAWVCU010000004.1:0-5397 GCF_963927765.1 uncultured Agathobaculum sp.
TTTAGTGGTGTATCCGTGATTTGTGTATCCCCTTTTTGGAGAGAAAGGCTTGATATAAGATGAAAAGATTTGTTTATGCGGACAATGCGGCAACGACCCCGCTGTCCGAAACCGCATTTGATGCGATGAAGCCGTGGCTGACCGAGTTTTACGGCAACCCGTCCTCACTGTACCGCATCGGCCGCGAGGCCAAAATGGCGCTCAACGAAGCGCGCACAACGGTTGGCAAGTGCCTGAACGCCGCGATGCCGGTCAACGAAGCGAACGATTACGCCCCGGGTGAGATCATCTTCACCGGCGGTGGTTCGCAGGCGGACAACCTTGCTATCCGCGGCTTTATGCATGGCCCGACGGCGAAGGGCCGCAAGCATTTGATTACCTCTAAGATCGAGCATCACGCAGTGCTCTACACCTGCGAAGCGCTGGAAAAAGAGGGCTTCCGCGTCACCTATTTGGATGTGGACAAGTATGGCCGCGTTGATCTGGAGCAGCTGAAGAACGAACTTTCGGAGGATACCGCGCTCGTTTCCATCATGGCGGCAAACAACGAGATCGGCACCATCCAGCCGCTGAAGGAAATCGCGGCGCTTGCCCATTCGGTCGGCGCGAAGTTCCACACGGACGCGGTGCAGGCGGTCGGCCATATGCACATCGACGTGCAGGAAATGGGCATCGACATGCTTTCGCTTTCTGCGCACAAGTTCCGCGGCCCGCGCGGCGTTGGCGCGCTGTACCTCAAGAAGGGCATTGCACTGGAGCCGCTGGTATACGGCGGCGGACAGGAGCGCGGCCTGTGCTCGGGCACCGAGAACACCGCAGGCTGCATCGGCCTTGCGGCTGCGATGAAGGAAGCCGTTGAGGGGCTGGACGACAAGATGGGCTATGTGAAGCGCCTGACGGACAAGCTGGTTAAGGGCGTGATGGACAAGGTGCCCTACACGCACTTTACCGGTGACCCGGAAAACCGTCTGCCGGGCACGGCGTCGTTCGTGTTTGAGGCGATTGAGGGCGAGGGACTGATCCTGATGCTGGACAATATGGGCATCTGCGGTTCGACCGGCTCGGCCTGCTCGACCGGTTCGCTCGACCCGTCCCATGTTCTTATGGCAATCGGCCTGCCGCATGAGATCGCACACGGTTCTCTGCGCCTGACGCTGGGCGAGCAGAACACCGAGGAAGATGTGGATTACCTGATCGAAACGGTCGCACAGGTGGTGTCCACGCTGCGTTCGATGAGCCCGGTATGGGAGAACGGTAAGCCCAATCTGACCGCAGCAAGCGAGCTGCACGAGCATCACTAAGATAGATTCAACAGAAAAAGGAGATTTTTTCTATGCAATACAGCGAAAAGGTACTCGACCACTTCACCCATCCTCGCAATGTGGGCGAGATTGAGGATGCCAACGGCGTTGGCGAGGTTGGCAACGCCAAGTGTGGCGACATTATGAAGATTTACCTCAAGGTGTCGGATGACGGCGTGATTGAGGATGTCAAGTTCAAGACCTTCGGCTGCGGCGCGGCGATCGCGACCAGCTCGATGGCGACCGAGATGGTCAAGGGCAAGACGCTGGAAGAGGCGCTCAAGCTGACCAACAAGGCGGTTGCAGAGGCACTGGACGGCCTGCCGCCGGTCAAGATGCACTGCTCGGTGCTCGCGGAGGAAGCGCTGCGCTCGGCCATCGCGGATTACTATAAGCGCATGGGTAAGGATCCGGCAGAGATCCTTGGATGCAGCATGGACTGTGCCGCTTGCCACCACGAGCATGATGAGCACGCGCATTAAGTTCTGAACACACGCATACAATGAGGGCAGATTGCAAAATCTGCCCTTTTGGCGTCTCCAAAGGAGGGTGACAGCCCGGCATGACAGAGTTAACTAAAAGTATAACTTTTCTAAATGAATACAAATCGTTGAAAGAAGCCGTGCAGAAGGGCAAATCGCCGCTGCTCGCGGTCGGCTTATCAGCGATCCATAAGGCGCACCTTGCGGCGGCGCTCGGGCTGGATCTGAACCGGCCAGTATGCGTGCTGACCGACGACGACGCGGCCGCTGCGCGTTTTTCGCGCGACTTGCAAGCCTTTGCAGAACGCGAGGTGCTGACTTTGCCTGCGCGCGAACTGGTCATGGCGGACGTGGTCGGGGTGTCGCGCGGCTACGAGCAAAAGCGCCTTGCCGTACTGGATGTACTGCCACAGGCTTCCTTCGCGGTGCTGTCCGTACAGGCGGCGGTGCAGCGCACGCTGCCGCCCGACGCGCTGCAAAGCGCGGTGGTGACCCTTTTCACCGGACAGACTGTGCCGCTCGAGATGCTGACCCAGCAGCTGACCCGTGCGGGCTATGAGCGCTGTGTACAGGTCGAGGGCGTGGGGCAGTTCTCGGTGCGCGGCGGCATTCTGGACGTGTTCCCGCCGCAGTCGGCAAACCCCTATCGCGTCGAGTTTTGGGATGATGAGATCGACTCGATTGCGACCTTTGACGTCGGCAGTCAGCGGCGGCTGGAAACCGCCGAGACACTGCGCTGCCTGCCATGCATGGAAACACTGCCGCATCTTGCGCCGGGCGGCGCGAAGGGGTTGGCGAAAGCTGTGCGCGGCCTGCTTTCCACGCGCAAAAAGAAGCATGCCGATCTTGCCGCGCACATCGAGCGCGACGCGGAGCGGTTGGAAGAGACCGGTGCGCTGCCTGCGGCGGACAAATACCTGCCGCTGGTCTATCCGGAACTGGCAACCGCGCTCGATTATCTGCCGGAGAACGCGATTTTGCTGATTGAGGACACGCCGCGCCTGCGCGATGCGGTGCGTGACTTTATCGCGCGCATCGGGGATGATGTGACCGCGCTGCTTGAGCGCGGTGAGCTTGCGCCCGGATTGGACGGCTATGCGCTCGATTTTGCCGCGCTTGCCCGCACGCCGTGTACTATCCTGCGGATGGACAGTTTTTTGAACAACGTTCCGGAACTGGCGCCGCAGCATTTGGAGAACTTTGTAGCCAATCAGATGAATGCCTATGGCGGCAATCTGGATATGGCGGCAGCGGATATCCGCGGCTATACGCAGCAAGGGCGCGCGGTGGCCGTGCTGTGCGGCAGTGCGCTACGCTGCCGCAACATGTGCGACGCGTTGACCGAGGCGGGGCTGACCGCGACCGTCAGCGACCTGCTGCCCAAGGGCGGGCAGGTGTGCGTGATGGAGGGCACGCTGTCCGCGGGCTTTGAGTACCCTGACCTCGGATTGGTCGTTATCACGGAAGGGCAGGTGCTCGCGCGGCGCAAAAAGACGCAGGTCAAAAAGTCCAACCGCGACCGCGTCAAGTCGTTTACTGACTTAACGCCGGGAGATCTGGTCGTGCATGAGCATCACGGCATCGGCCGTTTTGTCGGCATGGAGCGCATGACCGTGGACGGTGCGGAGCGCGATTTTATCAAAATCGCCTTTGCTGGAACGGATTTTCTGTATGTCCCGGCGACCTCGCTCGACCTGATCAGCAAATACATCGGCGGCGGTGAACCGGAACGCGTGCGGCTCAACAAGCTAGGTGGCGCGGACTGGACGCGCTCCAAGGCGCGCGCGAAGGCAGCGGCAAAGGAACTGGCAGAGGGGCTCATCAAGCTGTATGCTGAGCGGGCGAAGGTGAAGGGCTTTGCCTTCCCGCAGGACGATGCATGGCAGCGCGAGTTCGAAGAGGCCTTCCCCTATGAGGAAACCGACGATCAGCTGCGCTGTATCGCGGAGATCAAGATGGATATGGAATCCGACCGCCCGATGGATCGTCTGCTGTGCGGTGACGTGGGCTTCGGTAAGACCGAGGTTGCGCTGCGCGCAGTGATGAAGTGTGTGCTGGCAGGCAAGCAGGCGGCCATCCTTGTGCCGACCACTGTGCTCGCGCGTCAGCACTATCTGACCGCCTTACAGCGGTTTCAGGGACATCCGGTCACAATCGAACTGCTCACGCGCTATAAAACCGGCTCAGAACAGACCCATCTGCTTAAAAAGCTGGAAGCCGGCTCGGTTGATATCGTGATCGGCACGCACAAGCTGTTCAACAAGAAGATCAAGTTCAAGGATTTGGGGCTGCTCGTCGTGGACGAGGAGCAGCGTTTCGGCGTGTCCCACAAGGAAACGCTCAAGGAGCTTTCCAAGACGGTGGACGTGCTGACGCTGTCCGCGACCCCGATTCCGCGCACGCTCAATATGGCGCTGTCCGGCATTCGGGACATGTCCTCGATCGAAGAGCCGCCGCTCGACCGTCATCCGGTGCAGACCTTCGTTTTGGAGCAGAACGACGGCGTGCTGCTCGACGCGATTCGGCGGGAACTTGCGCGCGGCGGACAGGTATATTATCTGCACAACCGCGTCGAGTCGATTGCGCGGTGCGCGAATCTGTTGCAGCAGCGTCTGCCGGACGCGCGCATCGGCATTGTGCACGGCAAAATGACGCAAAAGGAGATCGCCGCCGCGATGAACGCCATGGCGGACGGCGAGACGGATATTCTGGTCTGTACGACCATCATTGAGACCGGTATCGACATCCCGAACGCCAATACGCTTATCATCGAGAACGCGGACAACATGGGCCTTGCCCAATTACATCAGATTCGCGGGCGCGTTGGCCGGTCGAGCCGCCATGCCTATGCCTATCTGTGCTATCGACACGGCAAGGCGCTTTCCGAGATCGCGCAGAAGCGGTTGTCGGCGATTCGAGAATTTGCGGCATTCGGTTCAGGTTTTAAGATTGCGATGCGTGATTTGGAGATTCGCGGCGCGGGCAATGTGCTTGGCCCGGAGCAGTCCGGCCATATGATGAGCGTCGGCTATGACCTGTACCTCAAGCTGCTGGAAGAGGCCGTGCAGGAGGAAAAGGGCGAAACGCCAAAGCCGCGTGTGGACTGCGCAGCCGAACTGCTGCTGAGTGCCAATCTGCCGTCGGACTATGTGCCGGATGCAGGCCAGCGCGTCGATCTGTACCGCCGCATTGCACTCATCCGCACAGAGGAGCAGAAGAGCGACATGCTCGACGAGCTGATCGACCGCTTTGGAGAGCCGCCGAAGGAAGCGATTGCGCTGCTGGACATCGCGCTGCTGCGCAGCCGCGCGAGCGAACAGGGCATTTCGGAAATCAAGGAGCAGGACGGCCGTCTGCTGCTGACCTTCGCACAGACCGATTTTGCGCGTCTGTCCGCCCTGTGCGGGGACGAGTCGTTCCGGGGACGGTTGCTGCTCAATGCAGGGAGCACGCCTTATCTGTCGCTGCGGCTTAATAAGGGGGAAGCGCCGCTTTCGATGGCAGAAACGCTGGTCGGCAAGTATGCGCAGACCGCATAACGCAAAAAAACACCCGATGGAGCGAATCCATCGGGTGTTTCCCGCTATTCTGGTCAGATAATGCCCTGCATCTTT
>NZ_CAWVCU010000005.1:0-2732 GCF_963927765.1 uncultured Agathobaculum sp.
CCTATTCCCTATTACTTCTTACTTCCAAAAATCGACTTCTCCGTTTTCACGGAAAAGCGAATCGAACATCGCGAATAAGCAAAAAAACGACAAGCTCCTTGCGAAACTTGTCGATTTTTGGTGGACCTGGAGGGATTCGAACCCTTGACCTCTCGGATGCGAACCGAACGCTCTCCCAACTGAGCTACAGGCCCATAATATGCAATATTTCCGTTCAATTTGTGCCGAAAAAAGGCTCCTGACAATTTTTAATTATACTCTCCCATATCGAATTGTCAAGGGGGACGCATCCCATTTTCTCCAGCCTGTACGGCACAAAAAAATCTGCCGATTTTACCCGCCTCTGCCTTGCTTTTCCACGCCGTGAACCATATAATAAGTGTACCAAACCGATTGTGTCCAATTCAGGAGGGACGTATATGCATAACGACTGTATCGATGAAAATTTGACCGACAAGCAGCGCGAGCGTTTTCGTACCTGCTGGGTTCTGCTGGCGGATCAGTCACACAAAAATGCGCACATGTTCACGCTGCGCCCCTATCTTTACGAGCAGTTCTTTGCACCCGAAGCACAGCGCGATGCTGTGCCGATGATTCTGGACGTGCTGCACATGATGACCAACCATCTGCCCGTACTGATTCACTTCCACTGTGTCCGCCCCGATCATCCCGACGCGCCCATGCTTGCCGACTGTGCCGAGGCCTTCGGTCAGGTCGTGCGCGACAGCGCCAGCCCCTCGTTCCTGCTCCATCCCGGCTCGCAGCTCCCGCTCGATCTGCTCGCCGCCATGCTCTTTGACCCCGACAGTGCCTTCCATGTCGTCTGTTATGTTCCGCAGCGTTTCCTGATGGAAAAGCTCGCGGCGATGCCCTACGGCGGCTGTCTGTGGTATCTGTCCCATGGTCTGGGCCGTCTGCGAATGGATTACCTGTCCGGTCGCCCGATGCTGGAGATCGTGACCGACGGCGATGTAACCGCTGAGTTCCTCATGGGACGCATTACGCCTATGCTCTGGCGGCATGGTCTGCGTCTGGTGCTGCGAAAAGTGTAAACCGGTCAAAAAAAATTGCGCCGTCTGCGAGACGGCGCTTTTTTCATGCAGTTTGAGATTTTGCCGCGTGTCAGGTGAAGAGCGAAAATACACCCGAAGATGCAACCGCCATAATCAGACCAGCCGCGACAACACCGGCAGCGATGGAGAAAAACGCACGGATGGGCGGCATTTTGAGCAGCGCTGCGATGGCTGCACCCGACCAGGCACCGGTGCCCGGCAGCGGGATGGCGACAAACAGGAACAGACCCCATTTTGCGTACTTTGTAATCTGTCCCTTCTTGCTGTTGAGCTTATTGGTGTACCAGGTTGCCGGTTTTTTAAATAGCGGCTGTCTGGCCAGCCAATCGAGCAGACGCTCAGCAAAGAGCAGCAAAAACGGGATGGGCAGCAGGTTGCCCAGAATACAGATGGGCAGCACCTCGGTCCAAGGCATACCGGCGGCAATGCCGATCGGCACCGCACCGCGCAGCTCGATGAGCGGCAGCATGGACACAAGGAACAGGGCGGTTTCTTTTCCCGCCGCGCCCAGCCATGTGAATAAACTTTCCAAACTTCAAACCCTCTCTTTATCCAAACATATTATCTATTTTAGATGGTATCAGAACGCCGGATGAAATGCAACGCAATTTTGTAAAAACTCTCTGAATTCTATCATTTGTTCCCCGGTTGACTTTGCTCTCTGTAACCTGTATGATGGGAACAGATGCAAATACGCTATACTCGGAGGACTCTGCCATCATGTCTTGCTTTGATTTTGTCGTGACCGATCTGGACGGTACGCTGTTTTACGATCGGGAAAATATCTGTGACCGTGATCGCGATGCGCTGCACCGCCTGAAAGCTCAGGGTATCCGCTGCGCCATTGCAACCGGCCGTGAATTGGACGCGGTTGTCCCGGCGCTCGACCGTCTGAATCTCTGGGATGACTTCACCCATATTATTCACTCGGGCGGTGCCGGTGTATACACGATTGCCACCCGCGAAAACCAGATGACTGGTATGTTATCCATCCAGACCCTCTGCGAGATTTTCGACCGTTATGTAGATCTTGGTCTGTCCTTCGTCCTGCCGATGGACGGCAAGCTGTACGTCTCGCGCCGCACGGCGCTGCTGGAAAACGAAGCGCGCCTGCTGTGCTATCCGCTCGTTGAAGTTCCCGACCTCAAAACCATCATCTATAAACCCATGAATAAGATCGTGCTCAATGCACCGCTTGAGGACATCGACCGCGCCCTGCCCATCCTGACCGCAGACACCGACCCGCGCTATCAGTGGCACCGCAGCCATGATAACTACATCGACTGCTACGCACGTGGCATCAGTAAGGGCACCGCATTGACCGCGCTGTGTGAGACGCTCGGGATTGACCCTGCGCGAACATTGGCAATCGGAGATAACGAAAACGATATTCAGCTGTTGGATGCGGCCGGTACGTCAGCTTGTCCGGCAGATGGTACCGATACCGCCAAAGCGCACGCTGATTACGTGTGCTGTCCGGCGCACGAGGGCGCGTTCGCCGATATGTGTGAACATTATATCTTTGAGAGAGAGTAAATCGACGCTCGACTCTTTCGTCCCGCCCGCAGGCGAAATGAAGCTTTCGCTCAAGCCTTTCTCGAAAGGCTTGCGGAGTCTTGAGGCAGAGCCTCAAGTCGCGTCCCGCAGGACGCGAAATCC
>NZ_CAWVCU010000006.1:0-18452 GCF_963927765.1 uncultured Agathobaculum sp.
TTCCCCCTCCTTTCCACCGTATCATTTTCAATATCATTAAGTACACCTACATACTCATGATCGACAGAATTGCAGGCAATGCCACAATCATCATAATACCAAGCATCATAATTGCCATTGGTAGCATCATTTTACTGGAAGCCTGTTCCCCGAGCCGCCGCGCTGCCGATTTTCGCATTTCCCAGCATTCATTGGACTGTGCCTGCAAGGTCAACACCAATTCGTTACCACCCTTGCGAATATTTAGGATAATAACTGAAACAAACTTTATTATTTCTTTAATCCTACATCGACGACCAAATTCTTCATAAGCAATTTCAATCGGCTTACCGGAACGAATATCCGCCATACAAATCTGTAATTCACGTCCCAGTATGCTATCCACATTACTCTCATCTGCAATCTTTTCCCAAGCACGCGGAATAGTCATTCCAGCGTTAACCAGCAACACCAGCTTATTGATGAATTCCGGAAACTCAATGCGTAGTTTGGTACGTCTATCCTCAACCTTGCTGTCCAGATTTTTATCTTGTAGCAACGGCAAACCGACAGCTGCACAAAAACTGCCTGCCGTCATGACAGCACCGGTCTGCCAATCCCCTCCTGAAGCCATCACCAATGCAAACAAATTGAGAAAGAAAAAACCAAGTAGTCCCATTAACCATCGAGTAGCTATATGAATCTGCATGAAATAATCCTGATATCTTATGCTGTATAATTCTGCGACTTTGCTGCGTATATTGTTTTCATAGCGCTGAACCGTATGATTAAACCCAGCAGGTACCCAGCGCATCACCGGGAAATGCTGCATAAACCAAAGGCCAATACCAAGATATTTCTTAATATGAAACTGTTTTTCATCCAGAGGCTCAAGGTATTCATCGAACACACCACGCGAACCACGCCATGCAACTAATATCAAAACAACTGCCACCAATAGCAGTGCCGCTGATACAGCACTAATCACAACAACCATGCTCACACCTCGATACTCATAATCTTTTCTCCAATGAAAAATGCTGCTACAAACATAACAATTGAAATCGTCATGACCACAGTGCCTTGCACAGTGTTAAAGACTGGAGCCATGTAGTCTGGCGAACTCACGCTCAGTAGCAATACCATAACAATTGGCATTACACATAAGATTCGAGATTCAAACTTTTTTGCTGCGATCGAAGTTTCTATTTCATTCTTTGTTTCAATTTTATCGCTGATAATCTGCGAGGTATTGCGGATCACTTCAATCAGATTGCCGCCAGAGCGATTACATGTCCGAATAACATCAGAAAAATTTGTCACATCATCCAGATGCGCTCGTTCAGCAAACTGTGCAACTGCATTCTCGACATTTTCGCCCATCTCTAATTCCCGCACAATATACCCCACTTCCTGCATGATTGGTGTTTCCGGATCCGGATACAACACCTGCATATCTCTTGCTGCATCTCCAAAAGCGCTTGCCAATGAGCGACCAGCCACCATAGATGACGATAGTGAGTACAGAAGGTCCTTAAATTGCGCATTGAGCATCTTTTTCCGACTTATGATTATTTGCTTTGTACGGATACGCGGAAAACGCAAACTGAATAACGCAAGCAACAGAGATAAAATGATATTATGATAAAAAATCATGCCAACCGAAAAAATGGCTATCGCAGCAAATAGAATATTTGCGATCTTCTCTTTTTTCTGCATTATGTAAATGTTATAGTCGGTTAGTCCATCGGAACGAAGCTGCATCACTTCTTTCTTGGCATCTCTTTTTTTCACATCTATCCCCCATTCAAATGCGACAGATTAAACCGGCAGCCCGGAATTTTTCTGTCTGTTGCATCGCATTTTCTGTGCGCTTTAGCACGCCAATAATCCGACCTTTTTCATCTTCTCCCTGCTCTTCAAAACAAAACAGTGCATTACGCTGGATTTCTCCGTTTTTATATTGAAGAACTTCTGTAATCTCAAGAACACGCCTTGAATGATCACGCAGTCTGCCTAAATGGATAATGATATCAACCGCTGAAGCAATTTGCTGCCGAATTGCCTCGATTGGAAAATCTGCACCGGTCAAAACCATCGTTTCCAATCGACTAAGCATATCCTTCGCAGAATTTGCATGACCAGTTGACAATGATCCATCATGTCCGGTATTCATTGCCTGCAACATATCTAACGCTTCCGGACCTCGAACCTCACCAACCACGATCCGCTCCGGGCGCATACGAAGCGAAGATTTGATCAAATCACGAATTGTAATCTCACCTTTTCCCTCCATATTAGCATTGCGTGCTTCCAAACGCACTAAATTGGGAATACCTTGGATCTGTAATTCCGCAGAATCCTCAATCGTGATAATCCGTTCATCTTTGGGAATATAGTTAGACAAAGCATTAAGAAAAGTGGTTTTGCCCGAACCAGTTCCTCCACTGATGAAAATATTGTATTTAGCCAACACCAAATCATGCAGAAAATCTGCTACTTCCTGCGTGATTGAACCTAATTGTATTAGCTGGTGAATGGTCATCGGTGATTCCGGGAATTTACGAATTGTCACTGTTGGTCCGCTCAGCGCTATAGGAGGCAATACGATGTTTACGCGTGATCCATCTTTCAGACGAGCATCCACAATCGGTGTTGACTCATTTACCTGTCTGTTAATTGGTTCAACAATATTCTGAATAACGTCTTCCAAACGCTTCTGATCCCGAAAATGTACGTCAGATTGATATAATTGACCAGCTTTTTCATAAAAAATATTATCTGGTCCATTAACCATAATTTCCGTTACGGACGGATCATCCAGCAGCGGCTGTAACACATCCAGCCCGCGCATAGACTGGAATACTCCATCCATAATTTTTCGTTTATCGCTAATAGAAAGATATTGTTCACCTGAGCGCTCCGCAATAATATCTGCAATAGCCTGACGAACATCTTCATCCGATATGCGTTGCGTCAAATCGATTCGATTGGATAAAATTTGTCTGACTTGGGCAATTATTTCTTGCAAATCACCCATCTTCCCTTACCTCCTTGCCCATTCTTTTGCAATTTGAAGAAGAATTGGCGGTATCGGAGCACTGCTGGCACACTGCTCCAGCGATGCAAACACCGCATCAAACGGAATACCAGCATCTGTGACTTGCTGCGCCTTATTTTCAACATACCGTATTCTTTCTGACATCGCACTGAATTCCGCTGCACGTAATTCCAGTTCCCGCCTGAAAACCTGTAGTTTTTTTTCTGCTGCATCACCTTTTTGCACAGGCATCAATATATGATCGCAACACTGCAAATAGGTCACTTTATCTGCATTTAGCTCACTGTCAAAGTCAAGAATAACAATATCCGCCATCCCTGTGTTGGATAACGCAGCTAAAAGGCGTCGTACATCTTCCGCATTTACTTCATTCCATTCCAACGTACTTTCAGGTGCAGCGAACATACTAATCCCGCTTTGATCATCAATGACAGAATTTATGTTGATCTGTAGTTCCAAATTTGAACCCTTCGTTTGTAGAGCCAATAAAACATTGGACAAACTACTCCCTTGTCCTCCTTTTCTTTGAAAGGAACAAATATGCTCCATATTACAGTAAAACACTTTGAAACCTGTTTTTATAGCGGCACGGCTGAGAAGTAAAGAAACTGCAGTCTTTCCAGAACCGCCAATCGGAGAATACACTCCCCAAATCTGACAAGAACCTTTTCCTTGAATATGCATTTTCAGCTGCCCAGTTTCCTTCTCATAAGCCTGCAATAGTTGTGCGACCAGGTGATCCGTTTTCTGAAACTTGTTGATATGAAGCCAGCCGTTTTCTACTCCTGTATCAAGCTGATCACATAACAACACTTTAACCTTTGCTGCGATACGCTCCGCAACCTTATTTTGAAACTGCTCACTGACTGCTAATATATCAATTCTGGTTTTACCTTCTTCAATAGCGCATTCCAATTTTTTGCAATCGGAAAAAGTATGTAACTGAAACATATTGCGCTTGCTGAGTAAATACATAGAAAGCCGTTCCAGATACAGAGTATCTTCATCCGCTAAATAAAGTTCAATCTTGTTTATCATAACATTCCTTATAAGCGCAGTCGCGCTTACGCTCCCCCCCTTGTTATGTTTCTTCTGGCACATTCTCCTCGCGCAGTGTTCTTCTGAGCCGACTTAGCGTCACCGGTGTCATGCCTAAAAAAGAAGCAATATATTTATTTCTCACCTGATCCACCAACCCTGGATAAGATTTGCAGAACCACAAATAGCGCTCCATTGCAGAGTGTTGACATATCATATTTTTAATTTCCCAATGAATCTGAAAAGCGTTTTGCAACATAGCGTTATATATTTCAAGCAACTGCGGATGTTTCTTCATAATTTCTTCTACCGCTTTTTCTCTTAAACACAAGAGCTCACAATCTGAAAGCGCCTCAATACTAATTGGAGATGGAAATCGATTAGAGTTATATGACATTGCAGGTGTTCCGCAACTAAAACCAAAGCAATCTGTAATATCGTGTCCGTTTATATCCAAATAAAAACCTCGTAAAATCCCTTTTATTAGAAAAGGAAATTCTCGCTGCCGCTCTCCTTCCCTGACCAACAATTCACCCGCGCGTATTCGGCGATGTTCCGTAATATTCAATAAATCATGTAACAAATCAGGGCTTGAGACATGCAGAATATTTACAAAAAATTCTTTCGCTTCCACAATTCCCCCAAATCCCCTTTCTTTCCCTATATATTTTTTATTATACCGAACCATGTCAAAAACCGCATTAACATAGGATAATTTTTGAAATTCTGTTTTAAGGTTAAAGCAATAAATATGGTAAGTGATAGCTAAATGATGGTCTTCTTACAGATAGCAACCACTTTAGCTCGACAGTTTACTTCTCCCATAATAAATAAGCAATGCACAAAAAACGACAACAAACTAAGCATCACTTACACTTAACAGAAAAAATGGACTATAACATCCTGTATTGCAGCAAAGTAACTTTTTATTTCTCTCACACTACTCATCGTTCATTCCATCCATCAATTTGTAGAATATCTGAGCAATATTCTTCATGCAATCAGTGACATAATTCCACCATAAGCATTACACAACCTAAAATATCCCACCCGACAAAATGTCAACTATACAAGCGGCATCCGCCGCGCTATAATCATAATGAACTCAGGTTTTCGTATTTTTTGTTGTCATCGTATCACCGCCCAGGAGGTAGTCTGCCTTCTGAGCCGTTATTGATGAATTGGCAGCCAAGAATTGGTGCGATACCGCAGGTATACGCACGAAATTTGTATGAAATGAAAAACCCCAAGGACATGGAACTGCTGTGCAGTGCTATGTCCTTTTTTGTACCAAGGGAAGGAGCATTTGTGTGCGAAATCAGTAAAACAGGAACAATCGGAACTACTTCTGTGCTGAAGGCGGGTATAACCAGCTTACAGGCAAGTATTCAAGGTAGCCATGTGCCGGATAGTCGTAAACACGAGAAAGCAAGGCGAAAACTTTTCATCTTTACAATACTTTTGGAGCCAACTACAATATACTCGAACCATGTCAGAGTAATTTTGTCAGAGTAAACCGCCCAGGGGATAGTATGCCTTTGAGTTGTCAAAATGCTAAGAATTCAGAGAAATCGGAAAGCTTGCAGCATTTGAACGATGGATACGAAGCTATTTTATGCAATGACTGAGATGGGAAGCATGGCCTGAACATCCTGCTTTGCCCTTGCGAACCCCGCAAGTGTACAAACTCCCAGTTTATTGTCATACGATGCTTGATCAGGTCAGAGTATTTTTGAGTTTGTGTAGCCCGCCCGGGGAGCAGTCTGCCCGCCGGACTGTATGACTTTCAAAAATACCGAATAACCTACAACGGAGCTTATATTGAACGACGGACGTAAAACTGTTTTTATGCAGTATTATGTCCGTTTTTGCGTTCAGAAAGGAAAATCTGCATGAGAAAACAGCCAAACAGAAATGATCGGAACTTGCTTCCGCGCCACAAACGGGCACCGCGCACGCCAGCACGATGCACGTCAGGAAGCCGAAACAACGCCGCACTTGCCCATCCGCAAAAGGCGAAAACGCGTGACCTCTCACCGGCACTGCCCATTCGCAGCGTTTTGGTTTAGGACAGACAGACGGAAATGAAAAGCAAATTTCTCCGGGCGATCCGCACAGCCGGTGCGGCCGCCAAGAGGGGCTGGCGTACCCTCGCCCGTGTCCGGCAGGACGGTTTTTTCCCCGCGCACATCGGCTGCGCTGCCGGCAGCCGACCAAGAGCGCACACGCTTTGCGTGACCGGCATTTTCCCGGCGCTGCGCTCGCCGCGCACCCAAGGTGCAGCCGTTTTTACGGCTCATGCGGCAACCAATGCTAACCAAAATTCCAACAGAGACAGAGCTGACAGCCCGCCGCTCCCCTTCCCCATTCCGGCAGGAAAACACGCATTTTAACCGGAAACAGCGCGATAATACGCATCAAAAATGTGCAACTTTCTGTGCGGCACGGGGAAACCGGGCGGAAATCCGTCCTTTTGCAGACGGGTGAGCTGCGCCTGTCTCCCAACGCACAGGAGGTGCAATGATGAAAACCTATGCCATCTATCAAAACCTGCTAGCCCAAGTCGAGCGCGTGTTCCGCCACTGCCGCCAAGGCAGTATCCAGACCCGCCGCCGCTACAAGGAAGCCGTCTGCCGCTTCTGCTACTTTCTCGCGGAAGTTTATCATGTGGAGCGCGTGGCCAACATCGCGCCCAAGCACATTTTCGCGTATACGGAGTTCCTCAAGGAAAATGGCCGTGCGGCGTCCACAATCAAAACCGACCTTGCCGCTATCCGCTTTTTCCACGATCAGCTTCCGAGCCGCAAGCATCCCAAGCTGCCGACCAACGCGATGCTCGATCTGGAACGCCGCTCGTTTGGTAAAGTCGACCGCACATGGCACGATGATGAGGTCAACCGCATGATCGGCAAGGCGTGGGGCGAAGGCCGTGAGGACTACGCTGCCGCAATTTTCCTGGCGCGGCATTGTGGCCTGCGCGTTCATGAGATCTTCCGACTGGACACCGCAACCGCCCAGCGTGCCATCAAAACCGGCCAGCTGACGATCAAGGGCAAGGGCGGCAAAATCCGCACCGTCCCCCTACCCCGCACCGCACAGCTCGAACTGGAAGCCATGCTGCGGCAAACGCCGCGTGGGCATAAGCTGTTCGTGTCAGACGACACCCCAACCGACCTTGCGATCAACCGTTTCCAGTGCTTCCTATACCGGCACCGTGACGCTGTGCAGATCGCCGATCGACATCGTCCGCTGACCTGCCACGGTCTGCGCCATACATACGCGGTCGAGCAGTATCTGGCCTGCCGCAAACAGGGGTTGGACGAGCATGCCGCCTGCCGGCAGGTATCCCGCCTGTTAGGGCATGAGCGCGAGGACGTGACGCGTATCTATCTTGCGTCCCTGCGGGAAGGAGGTAAGTGATATGTCTAAACACTTCTTGCTGGACGATATTGACTGTCCGGATTTGATGACCGTTTCTGACTTACAGCACATACTCCATATTGGACGCAACACCGCATATCATTGGTAAAAGCAGGCACTTCCGGCGTTTTTGCTTCGGTTTGCTTCTTTCTGACTGCCATATCAGTCCTCCGTTCTGGTGTTCTGCTGCAGAATCTCCATCAGGTACTCCTCCGGGATCTCCCGTACAAACTGCCGGTAACTGACAAAGAAGTGCAGCACATCGTCTGTGATCTCCCAGTTCAGGTTCGTACCGCGCAGGCTGCTGAGCTGCCGAAGCAGGAAGGTAAGTGTTTCTGCCACCGCCCTGCACTGCTCGCGCGGCCGTGTTTCCGTAGGGAAGAATCTCACGTCAAAGTGCTGCACGATCTCAGTCCGGTAGTTCGGGTACGGCGTGATGTCTGCGGTCAGCTGATGGATGGCAAAGCACGGCTCGGAAAAGCCCTGCTCGATGGATTCTGTGTACACGTCGTACTGAGCCTCCGGGTACTGCGTGCGTAGCGCCGTTTTGATCTCCATTGTCACGTTGATCATTTACTGCCCTCCATCAGCTTCTTCAGGAATTCATCCGACCGCTTGCCGATCACCTCGGGCGCCAGGCGTTCCACGTCGGTCACGGAGAGCCGCAGCATAAAGAAGCCCTCACACCAGCCCACCGTCTTGCCACGCACAACAATGCGGTGGCCGTTCTCTACCCAGGGGGCATATTCGGTATTGTTGTAGATTTCGATCTCAAATACATCACCGCGCTGCCGGACGTTGGTAATGAACCAGTTGCCCCTCAGTTTGCCAGTGTCAACAGGAGTCCGTCTCTTCGTGCCGGCAAGCAGCATATTGCCCAGTTCCAGCAGCACCTCACGGGTAAACCGCTCGCTGGCGTGGATATCGGCGGCAGACCGGAAACGATCGGCCATAGCCTTGAACTCTGAGAAATCGCACTTCCCCCAGCTCGCCATCACGCACGCCCTTTCCGGCTGACGGACAACTGCTGATGCGTCGGGTAGGTGATCCCTTCTCCGCTGTATACCAGCGCATAGGTCTTGCCGTACTGCTTGACCGTGATCCGGCAACCCGCGGGGATGTCCAGCTCCGGCGCGCAGAAGATCGTACCCCGGTAGCTGATCTCACCTGCATCTTCGCCCTGATTGCCATCCGGCGTGCCGGAGAAGGACAGCGCGCAGGGCTGATTTTCGTACAGTACCGCATTCAGTATGGAGACCGTCTCTCCGTCCACATTTTCCTTTTTGCTGCCGGTGACGGTCATCACGCCGTCATAGGTCATCTCGAGCCATTTGCGCTCCAGATCAGGATTGCCCAGCATGCCATCACCTCCGCATCTTCCGAAAAGCGTTCAGCTGCACGCGGTAGTCCGTCAGGAAATCGCCCGAGGAGACAAGCTGGGCCATCTGCTCGGCAACGGACACGAAAGAATAGGACGTATCGCCGCGCGACACGCCCTTGACCGCCGGCTGCATCTGCTCTGCGCTCAGCTGTGTACTGTTGTAAAGCCCCCGCACCATCAGGGCCGCTGTGTTCAGCAGCTGATCCGGCACTTCCGGGAGGTTGCAGTAGTTACAGATCTCCTCGATCACGAGATCGCAGGCAAAGTCAAGCACCGGCTCCGGCGCCGTCTGCAGCAGGCTTTTCACCCGCGTCATCAGCTTTTCCTTTGTCATCCTGCTTCCCTCGCTTTCCGGCCGGCTTTTTGTCCTGTGCGGGCTTTTCCTCCGTGCCTTCTGCCGGCGCTTCTACCAGTACCGGCTCGACCGTAAAGCCCGGTCGGCCGGAGAACCAGGAAGCAAGCCAGGCATCATCCGTCTCGGCGACGCCTTTTACAAAACGGATCCCTCCGATCTTGCGCTCATAGCTTTCACTCGGTGCTTTGATTCTGTACATGTCAAAGTCCCCCTTACTTGACCTTGAAGTTGCGCACACACCGGCCGCGCGGGTCTTCTTCAGGACGGTTGCCGCAACCATTTCCACATCGCCCGCCTTGACGGCGCCTGCGGTGGTGAAGTCCGGCAGGGTCGTGTTGATGATCTTGCCGCCTGCGGGAGATACCGCATGGAAGCCGTCCAGACCCAGACGCACCACGTACAGATCGGTCAGGCCGTCGACCGTGGTTTCGGACGGGCTATCGCCATACTTACGAGATACGATCGGCACGACCGGGACTTCCTTCGACTGAGCGGTGTCGTAGAAATACTGTACATCCACGAGCGGGATGCCGTTGTACCCGGTAATCGGGCGGCCGAATGCGTCCTCCGAGTGGGTCAGGTAGCCAGCACGGCGGGCGCAGGAGCGGATCTTGGTCAGCAGCGCGCCATTGCCGATGAACATAGACGGCTGACCGTCCAGCTCGCTGAGCAGCTCATCCAGCATGTCCAGCACGGTCTTGTAGTTGGTGTCGATCGCGGACGAGGTCGACAGGTCGATCGCGGTCTGTGCGCTTGTATTCAGCTCAGTCGAGCTGCCGGCCAGCATCGCGTCCAGGCCGTCAAAGCCAGTCGTATCCGCATCACCGTTGATCGCGGTGTAGTGGAACAGGTTGATCGTCGCCTTGATATGCTCCTGCAGCTGGAACTGCACTTCGTTGATCTGGCCGTTGGTCGTATTTGCCAGCACACGGTCTACCTTGAACGTGCCGCCGAAGATCTTCAGGTCGACGCTCTTGGTCTCGCGGTCAGCTACAGTCTCGGTGTACTCCGCATTGAGCTCGCGGAATGCGGCGCCGGCGGGCGTCTTCAGCCGGGTGTAGCCATAAGTCAGGGTCGAACCACCGGTACCGGGCGATACCGAGTTGTCGAAGGTCAGACGGTCGAGCAGCAGAGAGCCGCGGCGGAAATCGTCAATGACCTGCTGTCAACGTGGTCAGCCATACCGACCTTTGCCTGTGCAAGTGTTACGGGCATTTGTCATCTTCCTTTCTTTTACGCATTGTAATGTTCCGCGATCGCACTGCCCAAGTCGGTCACGGTATTGGGTTTTCCGCCAGCGGCGGGATTGTATGCAGAGCCGCCCGCAGCAGGATCGCCGCCGGCTGCGCCCTTACCATTACTACCGGCATTGCCTGCTTCGTCCTCGAACAGCCATGCCTTATCCTTCTTCAGCCCCTCGATCTGCGCATCAAGGCCAGTGACCTTGCCGTCCTTGTCCAGCTTGATCTCATCCATCTTGAGCGCGGCACGGGTCAGCTGCGGATCTCGAGCATGCGCCTTTACCAGTGCAAGATCAATCGCGGCGTCCCGCTTAATATTCGCAGTATCGGTGTCGTACTTGGTCTGGAGGGTCTTGAGGTCGTCCTCCAGCTTCTTCGGGTCTTTGCCGTCCCATGCCTTCGCAGTCTCGCGCAGATCCTTGATCGTGGTGTTCGCGGTATCAAGCTCGCGCTGCTTGGTGTCCAGGTCTGCCTTGGGGACATAAGCGCCCCCTGCAGCGTTGACCACCTCGAAGCCCGCCTTCTTCGCCGCCTCGGAAAACTGCTCCCATGTCAGCGCGCCGGCTTCAAACAGTGTTTTCAAAAGTCCATATTGTCACGTCCTTTCTTATTTTTGCGCATGAAAAAACCACCTTGACTTTCGTCTTGGTGGTTTCGTTCATTTAGTTGTGTTACGATGCCGGCCGCATGGACAGCGGCAGCGCCTTCTGGTAAATCTCCATTACACGGCTGCGGAACTGCTCCTCACCCAGTGTGTCCGGATCGCCCGTGCCGTGCGGGTCAAAATATCCGCACACTTCGGGCATTTCCTCTTCGAGATAATCGCACAAATCCGCGTTCTCCTTGTGGAACGCATCGTAAGTGTCGGACAGCGTTGCCGGGAAATCAAAAGAAAACCGCTCCGCGTCATATTCGCCATACAGGAATTTCGCGATCATCAGCATCAATGCGTTTGTGTGTTTCATATTGCATCCCAGTCCTTTCTTGCGGCCCGCTTGACTACCACACTTACGATCTCGCCGGTATCTTCGGCAGATACAACTGCAATCCCGTTATAGAACCGGATCTGCTTGCCATCCGGCTGTCGGTAGTTGCAGGGCTTCTTCAGAACGTCAAGCAGCTCCTCGTTGGTGAAAGTGAATTTATCCTTGCCGCTCTTTTGTCCCAGCACTCGATTCAACGCATGCTCGCGGAACTCAAAACCCTCATCGCTGAAGTACTGATAGGTTTTCTTCAGCTTGGACTTGTATTCGGCGGAATAGGAATCGGTGCTGTCGATCTTACTGAACAACCGTTTGTTTTCCATAAGCCGCCTCCATTCTTCACTTTCAGTATACTTGATACGCTGGAATTCTTCAAGCGATTTCGGGGCATTTTTGCCGAGAACACTCCGGTATTCACGCCACTGCTTTGCGTCAAACGAATGGTTCCGGCTCATCTTCTCGGCCAGCGCGCCTTCGGGGTCATCTTCGACATGACCTTGAGGTGCGGCGGAGACGCTGAGCCCTCGCGTGCAGCCTGCGATGGCCGGAAGCGATCCCCTCCCAACGCCCACGCGAGTGCATCCAGTACCGAGGTCTTGCCCTGGTTGTTGTCCCCGCCGATGATAGTCAGGCCGGCGGCGGTAGGCTCGACCTTGACCGCACGGATGCGCTTGACGTTTTCTGCTTCCAAGCTGGTGATCTTGATAGCTTTGTCCATGATGTATCCCCTCCTCTTAATCGTCATGCAGCATTGCTTTGATGGCGTCGATCGGCGCACCTGCCTTAACAGCAGAGCTGATGTCGGCGGCCGAGAAGCCCTGTTTCTGATCCCGCACCATTGCGCAGCGCGGCGCCGTGATATCAAGCGCCCAGGTAGGCGACCCCGGATCGGCTACCGCCTGCACGATCATACGGCGGAACGCTTTTGCCGCATTCTGATCCTCCGCAGCGATCTGGGCATACAGTGAGCCAATCGCCGCAGCAAAATCGGCGGCTACAGTCTTGATACTGCCGGCTGCCGTCACAGCGGTCTGGTTTCCAATAGAGTTGATCTTCAGCATTGACAAGTTTCCTCCTTGATTGTATTATGAAGTTGAACAATTTCCTTTGCCGCCGACGGAGTGCCAGCTCCTGAAGCGGCTTTTTTATTCATCCGCATCTACCTCAGCCAGCGCGATCGCGGCTGCGATTTGTGCCCAGGGCTGCACTGTGTCGGGCACCTTGCGGATCTCCGGCAGCATCGATGTCAGCCATGTGTCGATGGTAGTCAGTGCCTTACGCCAGATCTGGCCTGCACGGATACCATCGTCGCAGTCTGCGACCGCAATGGTCAGCGCGTTGAGTGCGATCCGGTCGACCAGCGCGCGGTCATCATCGTTGAGCATTACGTCCACACGGGACTGATCATCACCTGCAGAGCTGATGATCGGCCCAACGACGGGCACCGTACTGCTCTGCGGAATTTTCACTGACCCTGCCAGCACTGCAGGCGGTTTGCCTTTGGATAGCTGCCGCTCGTTGTACCGTTCCAGCAGGACGCTCACCTCGTGGAGCGAGTTAGTTCCTATTGCCTCCGCGACATCCTTGGCGGTGTACCCGCCTTTGCCGAACATTTCAAAAGCGGCTCGCTCCTGCTCTTCGCGTTTGTTTGCCAGGGTCTCTTCCATTAGCTTTCCGAAATCGGTCTTGCTCACTGTGCTTTCCTCCTCTCCTGTATCTTGTCAAGTCGGGAGACCCGCTCTGCCCGGCGCTGCCGGCGGCGGTCGTCACGGTACAGCCGCATGGTGAGCTGGTACAGGATCACCCCGCCCAGCAGCAGGACCGGTGCCAGCACCGCGTACAGTCCCAGCGGCAAAGCGCCTGTCTCGCAGTACCCGGTGGCCGATAGCAGTGCCAAGGCATCCAGCCCACAGGCCGCGCCAGCAATGTGATGGGGCTTCAGCCGGAGACTTTCAAGTGGCATCATCTGAAATCCCCTCCTCCATAAATTTGTCGAACGCCTTTTTGGGGATCACGCAGTGGATCCGGCCGCTCGGCTGACGGAATGCGAATCCAAATGTAACCTGTTTGGTCTTGATCAGATTTCGCAATGTCTGCTGATCAATTCCCATGCGCCGTGCGCACTCAACTACGGTATATGTTTCAGACATAGGGCTGTCCTCCTCTCTTAAATTACAGTGTGACGTGTCGTCCTGACCGCGGACTCAAATCACGTTTTCTTTTTCGTGATGATCAACTCATCAAGTGTGCGAACCGTGCATTCATCCGCCAGATACTCGATCGTCACTGTTGGCGGTTCGCATGCAGCATGCTTGAATATTACAGATATGGCATTTTCAGTGATATCCTGACCATTCATAAAAATGGTCGTTATCGTGTCATTATCAGTGGTGATTTCAAACTTCGACCTCGGGCAGCTCGTTTCTTCGAGGCTTCTTTCAGCCCTTTCATCCGCTTCCGGATACAGGTCATTCGGTGTGCAGCCCAGCACACTTGCTATTCGGGGGATATATTCGGCCCGGATGAGCTTACGGCCCTTGAGCATGTCCGTAAACTGCTGTTCGGTAAAGCCGCATCGTTCGGCCACTACTTTCTAGGGCAGCCCCCGTTTCGTGATTACCGAGCGGATAGTTGATGCGATATCCATTCGTCTCACCTCCTGTCGCCCGGTGCAACTGTGCTTCCACCGCTACCACAAAATTATGGAGTAGGTGCATCTTTGTCCGAAGACTCCTTATTTTCTGTGACTGCTGCAACGCCCTCCGCGAATCCGATCAGATACTCACGTTTGTCAGAGGGAAGAGCCTTCACGGTTTCCGCCAGCTTCCTGGCTAGTTTCTTTTCATCCTGTCCCATCCGTTCACCTCCATTTCTAAGTTGCTTATACTTTATCATAGCTCACTTATGATTTCAACACAATTTCATAAGTGACTTATATTTCTCCTTGACTTCATAGACCACTTATGCTTTAATTAAGGCATGGGGGTGGAAATTATGGGATTTCTGAACGAACGTATAAACGCAATAATAAGAGAAAAGGGAATGACAAAAACAGCATTCGCAGACCGGATAAATGTTTCACAAGCATTTGTTTCTCAAATATGCTCAGGGGCATCTCAGCCCAGTGAACGTACAATCGCAGATATTTGCCGGGAATTTAATGTGAATGAACATTGGCTACGTACTGGTGAAGGCGACATGTTCGTACATCTTAGTCGGAACGAAGAATTGGCGGACTTTTTTAGCGATATTCTTACAGATGAAAATGGGTTTCGCACAAGGCTCATATCGGTACTAGCGCGACTCAACACCGATCAGTGGAAATTGCTTGAACAAGTGGCAGACAATTTGCTGCAAGAAATGCAAAAAGAAAAGGCTGACCCGTAAGGCCAGCCATTATCTTTACTTCGTAAGACGAAGAACAAAACGATAAACGGTTTGCAGTTTATTTTCGTCTAAAAGTTGTAATTTTTGGAGTATGTAATTGATTAGCTCTTGTTTTTCCATCCTATCCCGGCTCCTTAAAAAGTAGAACATTTGTTTGGTTCTTCTGATAGGATGATTTTACCACTTATCGTGCAGTAATTCAAGTATCATTTGTGATACATCACGGATATCGGTCCTCAAGGCAAGATGTATCTATGAATTTAAGTCCTCGAGTGAATTGGCCCGTGTTAAGGTGATAATTATGCGCAAGTCCAAAGTCTCTGTCCCGAGTCAACGCAAAGGCGGTTGCCTGCGGTACGGGGTGACTGCATTTTTTGTGCTCGGTATTATTGTGTATATCAGTATGGCCGTAACCGCGCAAACCGCCGAGGAGAGGGATCTCCGTCCCGCTTTGCTCGCGACATCTGCGCTGTTTGCATTTTTCATTTGGCTGATGTGGAGGCCGTGGAAACGTAATAAAGTTTCTTCAATAATCAGTGCAGACAAAGTTTCGAAGGAATCGGAAGCACCATCTATATCAGATAGGACAGCCGCTTCATATATCAGTAATGGCCAGAGTATCGTGCGCGCTGACGGAGAAGATTTAACAAATGAGGATATTGAATATCTTCGCGAAACTGATTTTGAACGTGCGCAACAGTATTACGAAAACAGCCCTAATCCCAAGTTCCATCGCTCTTTCGAAGAAGAGAAGGCTCAATCGAAATTTCACTCTGCAAACGCAGAGTATATTGACCAATTAGAGCAATATATCTGGATGCCACATTTATACAGTTTTGATTCAATTGATGATGCCATTGCGCACGATCAGCAGGCGCTTATTGCAGCGCAAAAGCTTGCAGAATATTGTTCAAAAACATCTGCAGGCCGTCAATATTTTGAAGATAGTTGGATGCACTGTCATAATAGTCAAAATCCAGATTTCAATTTTATTGATAGAATAAAGGAGCGGTATTCAGACCTCACTTTGAATTACGACGAGCGAAAAAGGACTTTTGACCTTCACAAGAAACGGCAGGCGTTTCTTCAGCACGCCGATGATGCGGTTCTTCAAGTCATTGAAGAAAACCCTGGCGTGTTGCAAAGAGAATTGCACAAACACTTTGATCCTGATTTAAAGCCTACTATTGGGACAGCAGTTAGTCATTTGCTGAAAGCTGATAAAATAAGACGTGAGAAGCGCGGTAACAGTTATTCTCTGTACAAAAAAGAGAAAGGATTGCCTTTTCAGGTGGAATGAGAACTGCCTTTCCTCGAACTTTTTCGCCCGTTTGCATTTCCCGATTTTGCGGGCAGTTCGCTACCATGCAAAACATAAAAAATCCGAACTTTTCTTTTCGGTTCAGCGCTGAAATATCCATCAACCCGCAAAACATCGAGATAATTTTTCGGCTTGGTTTTTCGCGAAATGCCGAACTGCGGCGCATATGGCGTAAAATCCTGATTTTCTTCCAGCATTCATGCCGCGCCGCAGCGAATTTGAAAAGAGCTGAAATGAGAACTTTTTGACCGGTTTGAGAAAAACCGAATCTTGAACCGTTTTCGACAAAAGGAGGCATTTCTATGATGTACCCGTTTATGACACTTGACGATAATACCGAGATCGTCCACTCCGAAATGCGGCCGGACGGCACGGTCAAAGTCTATATGGAACGGCCCGATGAGAAACTGGGCTTCCGCCATGCAACCTGTTACCTGCCGGGATACCGATGGGAGGACATTGCCGGCTTTACCGATCAGGAGATTGCGCGTTATCAGGAGGTCATCGAATCCACAGCGCACCTGATCCTGCAGTTCTCACAGGAAGGCGGGTTCGACAATGCCGCAAATCTTTAAGGTCGGCTCTTACTGGGTCTATTTTTGGGCAAACGAAAATGAACCTCTCGAGCCGGTGCATGTTCATATCGCTCAGGGCGCGCCGACATCAAATGCAACGAAGGTGTGGATCACCCGCGCAGGAAAATGTTATCTGTGTCACAACCGATCAAAAATCCCTGAGCGCACCCTGCGGAACATCATGGAGATCATCGAAGCCCGCAGCAGCGAGGTCATCCAGAAATGGATCGGCTTTTTCGGTTCCGCTGATTTCTATTGCTGAATAAAAATCCCGCCCTGGTGCTACCAACACCAGAGTGGGACGGGGTACTGATAAACTTTGGACGGTCAATCAGTACCCCTATTTTACCACACTTTTTTACGGTAAGAAAGGGGTTTTTCTATTATGAACGGAAGTTTTCGAAAAAAGCCAAACGGCAGTTGGGAGCTGCGCGTATGGATTGACATGCCGGATGGCAGCCACATTCAGAAATCGTTTTGCCGACGGACAAAGGCGTTGGCCAAGGCCGCTTACGAAGAATTTGTCGAAAAAGGAAAGCGACAAAAGGAATCGCGGCAGACAGTAGATGGTTGGGGAAAAGAATGGCTTGAGCTCAAGAAGGGCTCAGTTTCTTATCGCACCTATGCCAATTACGAATTATACTGCAACAAATATGTGCTCCCGGCTATAGGGAAAAAGCAGATCGCAAAGGTCACCCCGGCAGATATTGAGCATTTAATGGGGCGGGCATCGCATCTTAGCAAAAGTGCCAGGCATCACATTTTCATTACGGTAGATCAGATTATGAAAAGCGCAGTTAGAAATGGCTTGCGGCAACAGAATCCGTGCGAGGGTCTCTCAGTCAAAGCTGAAGCACCGCTCAAAAAGATCGAATGGTTTTCTCTCGATGAGATCCAGACCATTATAAAAAATCTGGACAAACCGTTCGGCGTTGCTATTGCGTTGATGCTGTATACTGGCTTACGGTCTGAAGAAATCATGGGGCTCCGTTGGGGAGATATCAATCAGAAAGAAAAAACCATCACCGTCCGCCGTGCAGTAACCCGCGTCGCAAAGGGCGAATTTCTGCCCGTAGAGCGATCCAAAAATGACAAGGTACGTATTGTTACCTATGGGGATGGTATTGTTTACCTATGGGGATGAACTCGCCATGTGGCTCAAATCTGCGCCCAAAACAAGCATATATGTTGTACCCGCCATTCGGAGCGGTGGTTATATGACACCCGGTTCCTTCCGGCGGCAGTATGATAAGTTCTTTTCCGACCTGCCCATCCGAAAGCTGTCGCCGCACAAACTCCGTCACACCTATGCGACCTACTTGATTAAGGGCGGTGCAGAGCTGCGGGCCGTGCAGACGTTGCTGGGGCATTCTTCTGTCAGCGTAACAGAGATCTATACTCATGTCGATACAAGCGATCAGCGCCGCGCTACGCAGAATCTCGCTTATGCGGACAGCTAAAATCGGCCCGTTTTTGTTCCCTTGTCTTTTCCCTTATTTGCCCCGTTTTTTCCCTTTTTGCCCCGTTTTACGGCGACTTTTCCAGAAAACCGAATTTTGCTGAAATAAGAACTTTTTTGAACACAAAAGAAGAAAAGCACTCCAGAACGAAGTGCTTTTGCAACTGGTGGGAGGTGGTGGATTCGAACCACCGAAGTCATAGACGACAGATTTACAGTCTGTTCCCTTTGGCCACTCGGGAAACCTCCCAT
>NZ_CAWVCU010000007.1:0-8535 GCF_963927765.1 uncultured Agathobaculum sp.
TACAGTTTATCCGTTGCATCCGATGCATTCGAGATCAATTCACGCAGAAAGATTTCCTTATGCGTATAAATGGAATTGATCATCAAATCCAACAAACGCTTGGATTCCGCTTTAAACTGTTTCTTTGCCATGTGTATGCACCTCTATTTATTGGTATTAGCACTCTCGATGTCAGAGTGCCAACACTGATATGATAATCCAGTCTCAAGGAAAAATCAAGGGGCAAGTGGAAAATTCATGATTTGTTTATATTTATGTATAGAAAGGCGGCCTAAAAACATTCAGGCCGCCACGCTTATTGAATTTTTTTCTCCGCGATACCTCGTTCATGAATCCGATCGCGTACATAGTCGCGCAACAACGCATACAGAACTGAAACCACAGGAATGGAAAACAAAATGCCCAGCACGCCGGCAATGCTTGCGCCTAAGGTAACTGCAACCAGCACCCAGATGGACGGCAAGCCTACCGAGCCACCAACCACGCGGGGATAAATCACATTGCCCTCAACCTGTTGAAGGATTAGGAAAAGCACAATGAACCACAATGCCTGAATCGGGCTGGCAATTAAAATGAGAAATGCGCCAACGATACATCCGATAAATGCGCCGAAAATCGGAATGAGCGCGGTTACACCGATTAGTACCGCAATCACCAACGCATACGGCATTTTCAGTAGGGTCATGCTGATAAAAAACATCATTCCGAGAATAAAAGCTTCTAAACACTGTCCGGACAAAAAGCTGTTGAACGAAGAAGAGGTCAGATCGCAGACTTCCAAAAAACGGTCGACATGCTTTTCTGGGAAAAGTGCATAAAACAGGCGTCGGAATTGGCGGCCCAGATTTTCCTTTTGCAGCAGGATATAGATTGCAAATACCAAGCCGATGATGGTATTGGCCACACCGCTGACCACAGAAGTGGCGATATCGACTGTACTGCTGAGAAAATTGCTGTTTTGCAGGAAATCCTTTGCCATCTGGCCAACTTCTTTCCAGTTGACGTTGAGCAAATCTGCTTTGAATTTTTCAATTTCATCCGCGAACATGGGCAACCGCTCGCTGGCTTGTTCCAGCATCTGCGGCAGCCGTTTGCCAAAGCTCGTCATTTCGCGCCCAATGGCAGCAAATGAATTGTATAGTTCTGGCGCCACCATAAACAGCACAATGGAGATCACGCCCAAAACCACGATTAAAGTCAGAAGCAGGCTGAAAATGCGCTGCATTTTACGCATACGGATGCTGCCCTTCCCCTTTTTTTGAGTAAAGATTTTTTTCTCAAAAAAGCGCATAGGCACATTTAAAATAAATGCAATGCATCCACCAATCAAAAACGGCGCGGTCAAACCGGCCAGATAACGCAGCGCCGACGACACCATTTTGGTATTTTGTAAGCCCACATACAGCAAAATGGCAAACGCAATTAGCCCCATGATTTTTTTTATTGTGTCGCGATTTAAATTCAATGTAGAACCCTCATCTATCTATGCTATATTGATATATATATAAACATTTTTCCCATTTAAAGTCAAGCGCTTGCGAGCATATTTTATCTTCTATTCATAAAGACAAATGTTCAAACTTCTGGTTTTACAATATTCGGTAATTTTTTGTATAATCAACTTTCTTTTTATTGGCATATCTGCTAAAATAAAAATTAGAATATTCCATTTTTTGTGCAAAACAGAATATTCCGATTTGCACGGATTACAAGGCTGACCCGTGCATCATTAAGAAGGGGGTTTTATCATGTACAGAAAAATTATTGCGGCGTTGCTTGCGGTTGTTCTTTGCCTCGGCGGCAGTTTGCCATGTGCGCTTGCGCTGGATTTCGAGGCGGAAAGCGCTTTTGTGATGGATGGCGATACCGGAGAAGAGCTTTACTCCTATAATGGGGATGTCGCCCGCGTCCCGGCCAGCATGACCAAAGTTCTGACTGCCTACATCATTTATCAGGAATTGGAAGCCGGTTCCATTACGTTGGAAACACCGGTCAAGATCAGTCATAACGTCGCAGTTAAATCACGTGATTCCAGCTATCCGACCGCAGTGCCGCTGACCGAAGGCGCGACCTATACGGTTGATACGTTGCTGCATTTGATCATGATTCCGTCTGCCAGCGCATCCTGCATCGCCATGGCAGAACATATCAGCGGCAGTGAAAGTGCTTTTGTCACACGTATGAATGCCACGGTAAAGGAACTTGGCTTGAATGCGACATACTATAACTGCCACGGTGCGCAGCCGAACTATATTACGGCACGTTCACAGGCTGCGTTGACGAAAATTTTCATTGATACCTATCCGGATATCCTTCGTATCACAAGCAAGAGCGGTTTCAGCTTTAACGGAGCTTATTATAATAACACGAACCATCTTCTCAATACCATGGCGCCATATGAAGGTTTGGACGGCTTCAAAACGGGTACGATTTCGCAGGCTGGGTATTGCGTCACTACCACTGCTGTACGGAATGGTCGCCGCGTGATTGCTGTGGTGATGAAATCCACCAGCGATGCACAGCGTTTTGCCGACTCTCGTCAACTGCTGGATTATGGCTTTGATCAAATTCAAAAGCGCGATGCATCTCGTGCATCCACCAGTGTATCTGTTACGGCACAACCGGATAGCGTACGCCCCTATCAGCCCGCTTCCTTTACAGTGCAGCTCAATGGTGTTTCTGCGGCTTATGTTGCAAAGGCACAATGGTATGTCAATGGTGAGCCGGTGCAGAATTACGGCAACAGCAACTTCCAGGTGACGGCGAATAAAACCAGCACACTCAATTATACGCTTCGTGAATTGACTGGCGATACGTTGGATGTATCCTTTGTACTAACCATGCAGGATGGTACAGAGCGACATGCGGAAACTTCTGTGCCAATTGAACAGCGTCCGATTGCCTACACGGGATCTTTCAACATTCAAAGTGCTGCGGTTTATCCCGGAAAAACGCTGACGGTGACCGCGGATGTGCTCGGTGAAAACGGAATCAACCGCGTACAGCTTCCTGCCGGCTGGCAATGGGATGGACAACCGATTGCCGGTTATTCCAACGCTGCCTTTACTATTTTGAATGATCGGGCGAGCAGCGAATACACCATCAAAATCCCTGCGGATTCACAGCCCGGTATGCATACTCTTACATTTGTCGTCGGTCCGGCAGACAGCACAGGTGTTCAGCAGCTCGTGCTTTCTGCTGATATTGAGATTGTCTCACAAAAGAATATACAAGAGGATGCTGCATGATGGATTTAGGTTCTCATAGTTTTTAATGGGCCATCTCATTTGCACTATCGTTTGTTCGCATTTTCCAATATATGCGCTTTACACATTAAAGCGTGAAATAACCAATCAACATGTAAATATCAGCAAAACCATGTGACAGCATTGAAAAAAGCCGTTTGGGTGTTTAGAACACCCAAACGGCTTTTTCTGTTTACATATCGCACAATATGGACGCTGTGCGTGTATCTACAACCAACACATTGATATACTTTCCCTTGATTGCTGCATAGATTGCCTTTGCTTTGGCAGGTAGTCCAGCGACTCCGATTCGCGTCGGTATCCGTAAATAATCAGGCAACTCAACGGCAATGAGCCGGTCGCGGTATCGATTGGTAACACGTCTTCCCTCTTGATCAAACAAATGCGAACCAACCTCACCGATCAGCTGCTGCCCTTCTTCAAGCTGAGCGATATCTTTGACATCCACACCAACAAACGAATAGCGCAAATCGACACTTTCGTATGCACCGATGCCCACTACCGCAATATTGCAGGACTGAATCACGCGATACGTATCAATAAAGCTCGGTTCCTGCTGCAATGATTTTTTCATTTCCGCACTACTCACCACAATCGGAGCAAACAGCATAAACGGTTTTGCTCCCAAACGATTGGAAATGTTATGAACAATTTCGTTTGCTGCGGTATTTTGCGGCTCATTGTTTCGGCTTCCCAACATCTGTACCACTGTAACGTCCTTTTTATGTACAAAAGGCATTTGTTCTGCCATGGCTGCCAGCGTATTGCCACGTGTAAACCCGATCACATCGCCATCCCGCAGAATAGTAGCCAAGTATTGCGCTGCTGCTGCACCCAAATCGCGGAACACATCTTGTTCGCTGGCAATGTCCACAACGCGGATATCGAGCAAACCGAATTTTTCTTTTAAACGGGTTTCCAATTCAAGCAGCGTTGTACTGGAATTTGCATTGATCGTGATATGCACGATACCACTTTCCAAGCAATCGGCCAGAATTCGATTGACCCGTTGACGTGACATATTCATTCGCTGAGCAATCTGTTCCTGTGTACATCCTTCCTTGTAATAGTAATGTGCAACACGGGTAAATTCCGCAATCTGTGCATCCGTCAGCTTTTTTCCATTCATGCCTATTCCCCCAACGCTTTACTAGTTATATTTTAACAAAATGTATGGAAAATGCAACCATTTGTTTGCGTATCAGGAAGAAGCAAGCTGATTCTTTGCAGATCAAAGCAATACGCTAACTCGGAATTTTCCCGGCGTTGCTGCTTCTGCAAATGCCTCTTGGATGTGATCCAACGAATACTTGTTCTTTTCAATCAGCGGTGCTACCTGCACCACGCCCTGATTAAGCATATCTGCTGCCGTGCAAAAATCGGTTAGATCTGCTCCAAATGTTCCGATGAGTTCCAAACGGCGATAATGGATCACATTCGAATCAATATCAATAGCAGGAGTGGGATAGGCAGCGCCAAAGAATAAAATGCGGCCATCCACATGCTTCACTAGATCTAACGCCTGCTGGTTTACTTTTGTAGCAGCAACTGCTAAAATCGCTGCATCCGCGCCTTTTCCATCGGTTAGTCGCATGATCTCCTGCACCGGATCACATGCACTGCCATCCATTACCTCAAAGCCCATTTCTCGAGCAACCTGCAGCTTGTGCTCCATCAGTTCGGAGACAATTACCCTGCACCCCATCGCACGTGCTGCCTGTGCATTCAATAGTCCCATGGTACCCGCGCCGACAACCACCACGGTTTCCAATGGTTTAACTCGCAATTTATCCAATCCCTTGACAACCGCCGCCAGAGGTTCCATAAATGCTGCTTCACTGGGAGAAAGGGATGGATTCATTTTGATTAAGGCACGTGCTGGACGCACAGCATAATCGGCATATGCAAACATCCCACGATAACCGTCCGGGCTGATTTTTTTCGGACCGATCTCATTGTTTGTACATCCGCGCCCTCGTTTACAGCTATCGCAAATACCGCAGGTGACATAAGCGAGCGCTACCCTGTCCCCCGGCTTTAGATCCAACACTTTTTCACCAACTGCCACAACGGTACCTGCGCTTTCATGACCGCTCGCCATCGGATAGCCACGGCCTTCGCGTTGTCCGAGCCATTGTTGATAGTCCGTGGTACAGATATTACATGCTTCCTGCTTAACCAGAACCTCATCCGGCCCCATTTCCGGCAACGGCCGTTCTCGGACTTCTGCGTGCCCTTTTTCCGTCAACACGCCAAATCGCATTGTTTTAATTTCCATAAGGACCTCCTATACGCTTGCGTTTAGAATATTCAGGACATCTTGCTTATCCAGCTTACGCATTCCACCGATTGGGCCGTCTTCAGTCACCAAAGTCGCGATTTCTTCCAATCGGTCGCAGGATACACCTGCTTCTGTCAATGTCAACGGCACACCTAAGCCGCGCCAAAAACTACGCAATGCCTCAATACCTGCCGCAGCTGTCTTTTCTGGATGTGCTGCATCATACGGAATATCCCACACCCGGACAGCAAACTGCGCAAACCGTTCTACATGCTCGCGGTAAACATATTCCATCCAATGCGGCGTTAAAATGGACAATGTAGCACCATGCGCCAGATTGGTAAAGCCACCCAAAATATGCGAGATGAAGTGACAACTCCAATCGGGAACACGGCCGCAGTCCAGCAACCCGTTGTGCGCCAAGTTTCCTGCAAAAACAATTTCTGCGCGTGCATCATAATCAGTCGGTTCCTGCAAGGTGCGCGGTAGATTATGAATAATGGTTCGCAGCGTTGCTTCACATAGTCGATCGGTTAATTCAACATGCGGTTCGGCGGTAAAATACCGCTCCATCACATGGCTCATCATATCCACACCGCCGACGGCCATCACATATCTCGGCACTGTAAACGTTACTTCCGGATCCATAATCGCAAACACTGGTCTTGTGCGTCCATTGGAACCAAGCAGTTTGATATGCCCCTCTTCATTTGTGATTACCGATCCCGCACTGGATTCGCTCCCTGTGGCAGGAATGGTGAGAACAACACCTACGGGCAATGTATCCTGAATCACATGTTTTTTCGTGTAGTGATCCCAAACGTCGCCGTCATAAGTCGCACCCAAACCAATCGCCTTGGCTGAGTCGATCACGCTTCCTCCGCCCAATGCTAGGATGAAATCAATATTCTCGCGTTTACAGATCTCAATTCCTTCCCGAACCTTGCTCAGTACGGGGTTGGGCTGCACGCCGGTCAACTCCACAATTTCCAGCCCCTGCGCTTGCAAGGACTGGAGTACCGTTTGGTAGATTGCAGAGTTTAGAATAAAATCATCTCCATAATGGTGGAAAAGTACGCGTTTCCCGTAAGGACGGATCTCTTCTCCTACACAAGATGCCATGCCGCGTCCGAAAATGATTTTGGTCGCATTCTGAAACTTGAAATTTCGCATATGTTCTCTTACGCCTTTCCGTCCGAACCAAACAGCTGAATGTAGTGCTCCAATTTTCGTCGATAGACCTCTGTGCCCACCATGGGTGCAACATTAAAGTTTTTCTTTTTCCCTGCGTACATTTCCAGAGCCGCTGTGATATCAGGATCGCTGCTGGATTCGCCGCGCATAAAGCATGCCATTGCCTCTCCGGCGGGGTCTGCCATATCCGTAAACAGATTGATTTTTTGAATGCCGCATTCGATACATTTTTTTAAATTCTCATCTCCGGTGCCTGAACCGCCGTGTAAAACAAGTGGCACAGATACCAATCCGGCAATATCTCGCAGCAGTTCAAATTCCAGCCGCGGCGTTCCCTTATAAACACCGTGTGAGGTGCCGACTGCCACCGCCAGTGCATCTACACCGGTTTCTTCCACAAACCGCTTTGCTTCCTCACGATGCGTCAAACCACTGTCACGCGTAGCTTCATATTCTGTGCCCGTTCCAACATGACCGAGCTCTGCCTCCACGGTGACCCCCATAGCATGCGCAATTTTACCACTTCCCGGACTTCGCGCACATTTTCTTCAAAGACCAACTTTGATCGGTCAATCATGACTGAACTGTATCCGCAGCGGAGCGCACGCATGATTTCCTCAAATGGACCTCCATGATCCAGATGCAGCGCAACAACCGCTTCCGGATGCTCTTTTGCATAAAACTTCACTACTTCAGCCGTTTCTTCCATATTTGTAGTCCCAAGGCAAGAGATAATCAACGGCGCTTTCAAGTGCAGTGCCGCTTGAAAGCATCCCTGCACCGAAGGACTGTTGTAGGCATCGGGTGCCGCAACACCATATCGCCCTTTTTTCGCTTCGTTTAATATTCGATCGATTCCTATCAGCATATGTAACCTTACCCTTTCGCTGCGTCGATAAATCTCTTGGCACGTTCCGGATCTACTTCATTCCACAAGATTCCATCCTTTTTGACAAATGTGCCAACCACCATACCATCGGATATCTGTAGCGCATGCTTGATATTATCTGGCGTAACTCCGCTTGCGATCATAATCGGCCTATCTGGAAAACGATTTTTGATCTGCTCTACCTCCTTAAAATCGGGGGCAAGTCCTGCGTGTTGTCCTGGTACCAAAACGCCCGCTGGATCAAGCACGCTAAACGCCGTATCCGCCATATCCGATTGGCTGCGAGAATCCAACGAGGTGCCGCCGTGCGCATCGCAATAGCAATAAATATTCACATGTTCTGCACCGATATTGCGGCGGAAGCGCATGATATCTCCCGGATGATACTGGGTCAGACCGCACATATCCGCATATACACCGCTGATATAAGCGCGGATGAACTGTGCGTCAATCGCTTTGGCAATGGAAATCGCAGCATATGGATCCACCAAAACACCACAGCCGTAAGGAATTTCCACTGCATCCAGCGCCTGTGCAACGATACGGGTGTAGGATGCAACGATTTCCGGCCCAACCTTCGACAAATACGGCCGATCCCCTTCGTTTGCAAATACAATCGCATCAAATCCAGCATCTTGCAGCGCACGGATTTCCCGCTTCGCTCGGGCAACCTGCTCGCGAAAAGTCGCTGTACTGTCATAATGCGGTGTACCGGGCAATGCGGCCAAATGGACACAGCCAATAATCGGCTTATCTGTTTTGAATATCTTTTTGTGATTTTCCATCCAATCCATACAATACTCTCTCCTTACTATAAAGGTAACACCGCACAAAGAAAAAATATGATATAATAAAGCTATGGATAAGCAGATGAGTCTGTCGGGCCTGAGCGATGAATTGAGCCA
>NZ_CAWVCU010000008.1:0-12459 GCF_963927765.1 uncultured Agathobaculum sp.
CTGGCGGGATGGCGTACTGCTGGGCGATTACACCACGGATGAAAATGGCCGCATTGAGATCAAAAATGCGCCCGCAGGCACTTACAAGGTGCAGGAAGTCAATACTTTGAAAGAATACATCCTGAACGATGAAGTGCTGGAGATCGAACATACGACGGTCAAGGACACCGAGCTTACCGTGGAGAACACCCAAAAGCCCGGTCTGCTCATTCAGAAGATTGACGCAGAGACACGCAAGCCGCTGAAAGATGCGGTATTCAAGCTGACCAAGGCAAATGGTGATGTGGTCAAGGAGGATATTATCACCGGCGAGGACGGTACTGCGTTCGTTGAAGGGCTGGAAGCTGGAGACTACATTGTAACGGAAATCACCGCTCCGGGCGGCTACCTGATCGACGATACACCGCACTCTGTTTCGCTGGAGGAGGGTAAAACCTATACCCTGACGCTGGAGAACACCCAAAAGCCCGGTCTGCTGATCAAAAAGATCGACAGCCAGACGAAGAAGCCGCTGCAAGGCGCTGTATTCAAGATCACACGCGGGGACGGCTCGGTTGTGCGTGAGAGCGTCACGACCGATGCTGACGGTGTAATCCATCTGCCGGAGCTGGATACCGGCACATACATCATCACAGAGATCTCCGCGCCGGACGGCTATGCCATCGATGAGACGCCTAAGACGGTTGAAATCCGTGCTGGACAGACCTATGAGGTCACGTTCACCAACACGAAAAAGGGTGGCTTCACCATTAAGAAGATTGACGAGGATACCCGTCAGCCGCTAAAAAATGCCGTGTTCAAGATTACTAAGTCCAACGGTGAGTTTGTTAAGGAAGCCGAAACCGACGCAAACGGCGTTATCACGCTGGACGGTTTACCGGAAGGCAGCTATATCGTGACTGAAATCAAAGCGCCGGACGGTTACATCCTGCAGGACACGCCTAAGACCTTTGAGATCAAAGACGGCGGCAGTATGGAGCTGGTATTCACCAACAAAAAGGCATACGGTTTGCAGATCCGCAAAATCGTAAAGGACACCGGTGAAGCCTTGCCGGGTGCAAAATTCCGTGTGGAAAAAGCCACGGGCGAATTGGTTGGCGAGTATACGAGCAATTCTTCCGGCCTTGTAACCATTTCCGGTCTTGAGGATGGCGTATACGTTGTGACCGAAATCAAAGCACCGGACGGCTACCGTCTGGATAGCACACCGCAGAATGTGATCGTCAAGGCTGGTGAGCTGGCCACTGTCACCTTTGAAAATGCACAGCTTTCCAGCGTCCGTATCCGCAAGATTGACGCGGTGACACGTGAGCCGATCGGCGGTGTGCGCTTCCTCATCAAGGATGAACACAATAATGTCATTGGCGAATACACTACGGATTCGGACGGTTATATCGAACTGGAGGACGATCTGGAGGAAGGCAAATACTATGCCGAGGAGATCGAAGCTGCACCGGGCTACATCCGGGATGAAGAAGTAAAGATATTCCGCGTCAAGCGCGGCGAAACGACGGAAATCGTGTGGGAAAATACTCCGCAGCAAGGTCAGATTCAGATCACTAAAAAGTCCAAGGATGATAACCCGATCAACGGCCTGCCTGCCGGCACGCTCCTGCAGGGCGCGACCTTTGAAATCTATGATAAAGCAGGCAACGTCGTGGACACCATCGTAAGTAATGAACGTGGCGTCGCAGTATCCAAGCTGCTGCCGCTGGGGCGTTACACAATTCGTGAAACGAAAGCCCCCGCGTATTACGGAGCATCCGGTGAAACTTTTGAAGCCGAGATTGAATTCTCCGGTCAGATCGTGCGGCTGGAGGTACTGAACGAAAGTGTATATACCAATGTTTCTATTGCCAAGTCTGGCCCGAAACAGGTTGTACCCGGTCAGCCGATTCGGTGGACAGTATCACACATCGCTAACAATTCCACCGTTCCGCTGCAATCTTTCTACTGGCGCGATACGTTACCGTATCAGGCGGTAACGCTGGATAAGATCGTAACCGGCACATACAATGCGCGGTTGTCCTACAAGATCGTGTACCGCACCAATTATAATCAGAACTACCGCACGTTGGCGGATAACCTGTCCACGGCGCAGAACCGCACCATTCAGGCCAATCCCACCGCGCTCGGCTTGAAGTCCGGCGAGGTTGTCACCGACTTTATGTTCGTGTTTGGTAATGTCCCCGCAGGCTTCCGCTGCGTAGAAACCCCGTATGTATACGGCAATGTGCGTTCGTCTGTTGCAGGCACAGCATTTGTCAATAAGGCAGATGTGGGCGGCTTGCATAACCAGCAGTGGATCATGTCCAACGATGCGTGGACAACGACCATTTACCGTGTGACAAAGCCGGTTCTGCCGCAGACGGGCTGGTAAACAACAAGGAGGTTGAGATATTATGAAAGCACGGCGAATTATCAGCGCGGCTATGGCCGCAATGCTGGCGCTCGGCTCCACCGCATTTGCGGTGGACGAGCAGCCCAAGACTGAGAGAATCGTCACCACACAGAACGGCACGGGTTATACCGTGTCGTCTGTAGGGCGGCATGTCATTGCGACAAATGACAGCAGCCAGTCCTTTGCCTTTGCACCAACGGATGGATACGATCTGAGCCAGCTCATGATTACAGACGGTCAGTTTACAGACCGGGCCGACGTGGCCAGTCTGGATAAAGACCTGACCATGAACGGCACAACCTATCCCATCCGCTATGAATCCAAGATCGACGCACAGGGAACGAGCGTGATCCGCGCGACGGTTTCCATTCCTGCAGCACAGGATGACATTACCTTGTCTGCAGAAGCAGTCAGCTCGGAATACACGGTTACGGCCACATCACAGAGCGGCGCAACCGTATCGTCTGGTTTGACCAAGCTGGGCAAGGGCGAAGCCTACATCATGACGGCCAAGCCGGACGGCAATCTGTATTGCATTACCAGAGCAGATCTGACGATTGGCCAAAACAAGACCAGCGTCGCGCTTTCCAAAGGCTGCGATGAGATCTCGCAGGGATACCGCTTCACCATGGACGCGGACGGTGTGCTGACTGTGTACTGCGGTGGCGTCACCAGTTCGGCTACAATCGAGCTGAAAACAGCTGAGCGCGAGCCGGACAGCGATGAGGTGCTGGTTACGGTTCATGCCGGGCGTGGCATCAGCAGCGAGGTGTCCAAGGATATTGTGAAAAAAGGAAGCAATTACACGGTGTCTTTTTCCGCAAACCGGGGCTATGCCATCGACGCGCTGACCCTTGAAGCGGATGGAAAGACAGCATACAGCACTCCGAATACCAACACGGTATTTATCGGCACAAACGCATACCGCGTATCTGGAAACGACAGCGGCTGCACAGTATACCTGACCGATCTGCAGAGCAACATCACCGTGAGCGCAGAGAGCGTCTATGACAGTGATAATCTGCTGGTGACAACCTCTGCCGGTACCGGAGTGAAGATCGACAAGAATTGCGGCAGCAGCGTAGAGGTTGGCACGGATGTAGATTTTGATATCTACGTCACGGATGAAGATAAATACGAGCTTGACCGTATCACACTGCAGATTGGCGATAGCAGCCAAACCGTAGATGCAGATGATACTTCGATCCGCGTCAGCGGCGAAACGTACCGCATGACCACCGATCAGGATGGCGTTACGCATCTGTATGTGACCGATATTGATAAGCCGGTGCGCGTATCTGCGACGGCAAGCCGGATCAATACCAGCCACAGTGTAACAATCCAAAAGTCGAACAATTTGACGATCAGCAAAAATACCGGCTCGACCGTATCTCATGGCAAGGATGTGAAATTCACCATCAAGCCGGATAGCGGTTATACCGTTGATACTGTGACGCTGAAAATTGGCTCCAAATCCGAAACAGCCTATGCGGGCGCATCTATCATCGCCGTTGATGGAGCCAAGTATGACATGGAGTGCAGCAGCGACGGCACGGTGACTGTCTATGTAGACAATGTCCGTGCAAATGTTTCTATCTCGGCAGAAGCGGAAAAGATTGCAACAGGAAGTGGCTCGAATGGAAAGATTTCCATTAACCGGTCTGCAAAATCGCCGTTTTTCATTGGTTATGATTCACAATTCTATCCAGAGGATAATATGACACGCGCAGAAGCCGTGCAGCTCCTTTCCCGCATGACAAATGCAGATCCGAACGCAAGTTATCCGATGGCTGGGTTCAGCGATGTGCAGTCAGATGCTTATTATGCAAACGCACTGGGTGCCTTTGCGTATGGCGGCATCGTTGACGTGGATACTTCGTACTTCCGACCCTATGCGCCGATCACCCGTGCAGAGTTTGTGGCAATGATGTATCGGCTCGACACGACCGGCAGTTATAGTGGCTCGGCACGGTTCTATGATGTATCTCCCGAAATGCAGGATGCAGCGGCCATTGCATACTGCGCCGATCGTGGCTGGGTAAATGGCTACCCGGATGGCAGTTTCCGACCGGGTGGTTATATCACCCGCGCCGAAGCCGCAGCAGTAGTCAATCGGACGATGGGACGCACCATTTCGTCCAGTAATGTTTCTGGAATCCACTATACGGATGTGCCGGAGTATCATTGGGCATACAATGAAATTCTGATCGCGTCCAGCTATCAATGGTGAATCTCTATGAGACCAGACAAAAATAATATGCCAAGCGCCGCCCTTTGGGCGGTGCTTGCTATTCCTGTGATATGGTTCGGTCTGCTATGCGGAGGTGCAGCTGCACCGGGCAGGACAGCAGCGGAATGGTTTGATGCCTTAACTCTGTCCATGGAAGATCCTCTGCGCATTACGATAACGGAATACAGCGTCAAGGCAGTACTGATTATCTTGCTGGTTTATCTGCTTTGCGTGTTCCTGTTCATTGACAGCCAAGGCAAGCGCCGACCGGGCGAAGAACAGGGCTCGGCAAAATGGGGCAAAGCAAGGTCGGTTTGCGCGAAGTACCGGTATCAGACCAAATTCATGGAGCGATTGAAAGCACGAATATCGAAGATTGCTGCTTTCTTCCGTTCTATCCCTGTGCGTTTGCATATAAAGCGACCCACGCCAGAGGAGAAGGAAAGGATGCAGGCGGAACAGGCACTGCATCTGCCATGCGATATGAATTTCCCCTTAACCCAGAATGTCTGCATCGGGCTGGACGTGTACCGACATAAGCGTAACCTGAACATCTGCGCGGTGGGCGGCGCGGGCGCAGGCAAGTCGCGTTCTCTCGCAAAGCCCGGACTGATGCAGGCAAACTGTTCTTACATCGTGTGCGACCCTGCAGGCGAACTGCTGCGAGACTGTGCGCCGCTGCTCTTGAGGCGCGGATATGACGTTAAGGTATTCAACCTGTCGGACCGACGGCGCTCGGATTGTTATAACCCGTTTGATTATATCCATTCCGATGCGGACGTGATCCGGCTCGTGACGCTGCTGGTGCGGAACACGACGCCGAAAAACGCAAACAGCAGCGACCCGTTCTGGGAGAAGGCGGAGACTGCGCTTGTTACGGCGCTGATCCTGTACCTGTATCATGAGGGCGCGGAGGAAGATAAAAACTTCGGTACGGTCATGTACCTGCTCAACAATGCGGAAGCTGTGGAAAACGGGCCGAAAAGCCCTACAGACCAGCTGTTCCTGCAGCTGGAAGAGGAAAAAGGTGACAGCCATATTGCGGTGCAGTACTATAAATCGTTCCTCAGCAGTCCGGAAAAGACACGCGATACGATCCGGCAGATGGCAACCTCACGGCTTGCATATTTCCTGCTGGATGAGATGCAGGATATCACAGGCACGGACGAAATGGATTTCGCATCCCTTGGTGAGCGCAAACGCGCAATTTTTGTTATCACGCCGGTCAACGACAAGTCGTTTAACTATCTGGTGAGCATGATGTATATGCAGGCGTTTCAGGAACTGTACGACTGTGCGGAAAAGAAGCATGGCGGCATGCTTCCTGTCCACGTCCGCTTTCTGATGGACGAGTTTGCAAACGTACCGCTGCCGGAAGATTTTGAGCAAACGCTGGCCACATGCCGTAAATACAACATTTCCTGCACGATCATCCTGCAAAACATCGCACAGATCAAAGGCATGTTTGAAAAGACGTGGGAGAACATCACGGGCAACTGTGATACATTCCTCTACTTAGGCGGCAATGAGCAGTCTACGCACAAGTATGTGTCTGAGCTGTTGGGTAAGGCCACCATCGACACGCGGACAAGCGGACAGACCAGAGGTAGTCACGGCTCTTACACACGCAATTTCCAGCAGACAGGCCGCGAACTGATGACACCGGATGAGGTACAAAGAATGGACAACAAATTTGCGCTACTGTTTATCCGTGGTGAGCGCCCGGTATGCGACCTTAAGTACGATCTGCTGCGCCATCCTGCACTGGCACTCACTGCGGACGGCAAAGCAAAACCCTATATCCCGCCGGTACGGTTTGCCATCCGTCCCATCCCGGGATCTGAAAACAGATTTGACGGGAAAGAAACCGTATATGGCATTGAATTTGAGTATCTTTCTGCATAACAAAGAAAAGGAGACATGAAAATGAAAAAGCGCTTACAGAAATTGACCATGTTGATGTTCAACCGAAAGGCATACGACCGCGCGCGGTCTATCTACCGCGTGGCGCTGTTGGGTACGACTATCGCAGCCTTTGCTATCGTACCGGCCTTTGCCGCAGATCCGTTGGCTGCAATTAACAGCCTGAGCGATTTCGTCTTTTCCATTATCAAGGCGGTCGGCCTGATTATTGCGGGCTGGGGTGTTGTCCAGTTCGGTATGTCGGTGCAAAGCCATGACCCGTCCCAGCGCACACAAGGCATCCTTTGTTTGCTGGGCGGCTTGCTGATCTACTTTGCCAAAGATGTTCTCGATCTCATCACTGGCGGCTAATAGGAGTTGATAAGAACCTATGTGGGCATTAGACGTATTGGAAGGCGCGCTTGGAACATGGAATGAATACATGGCCCAGATCTGGCAGATCGTTACGCTATCGCCAAAAGAATTTCAAGGCGGCGCGATCTGGCCGGTCATGGAACAGATATTTTCTGTTTTACAGGGTATTGGCTATGCCCTGCTGATCCTGTTCTTTGCGATGTCCTTTTTTAAGCAGACGGCCTCGTTCCGGGAGCTTCGGCACCCGGAACAGGTGTTCCGTCTGTTCATCCGTTTTGTTTTGGCACAGACAGCAATCGCCTATGGACTGGATATCATCAATTTCATATTCGAGGTCACAGGCGGAATTACAGAGAAGGTAGCGGCCAGCATGGGCGGGCTACATGAAGTATCAGCCACTATACCGGATGAGATACGGCAGGCGGCGGAAGAAGCAAATATCATACAGAGCGCATTTGCTGGATTAGTTGGACTGTTATTCACAGGAATCATCATAGGTGTTTCATTGGCCGTGCTTTTCACGGTATATGGCCGTTTCTTCCGGATTTATCTCTATGTCGCACTGGCACCCTTGCCGCTATCTGCTTTCGGTGGTGAATTAACAAGCAGACATGGACGCACCTTTATCCAGAGCTTTATCGGTGTTTGCTTGGAAGCTGCTGTTGTTGTGCTGGCCTGTATCATATACTCGGCGTTCATATCCAATAACTCGTTACCATCTGTTGACTTTGGGGATGGAAGTATTGGCATGATGGTGAGCTATATGATAGGTGTGCTGTTTCAAATGCTTATCCTTTTAGGAATCATTAAAGGGGCAGACCGGATAATGAAGGAAATGTTGGCACTATAGAGGAGGAAATAATTTGGAATGTACCGTAAATAGGGAGATCCGGGACTACCGTGAAGGTGTCGTGATGGGCCTGAGTATGCGGCAGACCATTTGGGGCGGTGCAGCACTGGTGATTGCTGGTGCTGCCAATTTTGGCCTGCGCCTGTTTGTTGGCAAAGAGACGGCAAGCGTATTGTGCATATTACTGGCTGCATTGCCCGCTGCAATTGGATTTATGAGCTATCAGGGTTTGACATTTGAACAATTTGCACGGGCATGGCTGCGTACCAACTTCCGGCATGCCGGCTGGTATGTTTACCGGGCTGTGAGCCTGTTTGATATACTGCATCGTGCGGCATTGGAAGAACGAAAGCACCAAGGAAAAAGAATGCGAAAACTGAAAAAGGAGCAGAAGCGCAATGTTCAGAATAAAAAAACAGCTTAAAGCAAAACCGGCTGTGCGTCCGGTACGTGTGCCGCGCAGCGTGCAACAGACGATCCCGATCCGGCGTGTGTTCCCTGATGCGGTTTGGCAGGTAGGCAACACAGAATTCAGTAAAACATGGTCGTTTACGGATATCAACTACGCGGTTGCCAGTCTGGAGGATCAGCGTTCGATTCTGGATTCATGGGGACGTGTGCTCAATGGGCTTGCAGCGGACAGCCGTCTCAAAATCACATTGGCAAATCGGAAATTTGACAAAGACTCGTTTTCTGAATCTATTTTTTTGAAGCGGAAAGACGATGGGCAGGATGATTACCGCGCTGAACTGAACAAGGTGTTAATGGATAAGGCCAAGGGCAGCAATGGCATCATTCAGGAAAAATATGTGACGTTAACGGCAACCAAGAAAAATATTAACGAAGCACGGACGTTTTTTACCCGGGCGGGTAAAGGGTTGTCTTTGGGGATGCAGCGGCTGTCCTCCAGCGTAAAACCGCTGGATAATGTAGAACGCTTCCGCATCCTGCACGACTTTTTCCGTCCAAATCACCGCATGCTGCATGCCGACGTAAAAGAACTCATGCAGCGCGGGCAGCATTTTGCAGATGTGTTCTGCCCGCTGGCGTTGCGGTATCACAAGGATTATATTGAAACAGATGGCGGTTTTGCTCGCGTATTGTTTGTAGAGGAATATGCGTCCAGACTGTCTGACGAATTGGTACATGATTTGATGGAATTGCCGCGCCAAATGGTGTTATCCATCGACATTGAGCCGATGAACACACAGGAAGCCAGTAAGATGCTGCAAAAGCTGGCCATGCGTGTAGAATCTGATATCACGCGCTGGCAGACAAGACAGAACAATAACAACAACTTCTCTGCGGAAATCCCTTATGAATTTCGTCAGATGCGCGAAGTTGTAGCGGAATATCAGGATGATATCACCCTCAACGACCAGCGGATCATGCTGACAACAACGACGATTATTCACATGGCAGATACGTTGGAGCAGCTCAATGCCGATACCGAAGCGTTACAGGCAACAGCTGGCGGTTTCGGCTGTACCTTGTCGGTACTGAAATACCAGCAGGATATCGGGCTGGATACGGTATTGCCGTATGGCCTGCGCAGCGTGGTACAGCAGCGGACGCTTTTGACCAAAAGCGCATCCATCCTGACACCGTTTTCTGCGCAGGAAATCCAGCAGACGAACGGCATTTGTTATGGTAACAATGCGGTATCCGGCAATATGATACTGGCCAACCGCGCGACATTGCTGAACGGCAATGGCATCCGTTTGGGTGTGTCCGGTGCAGGCAAGTCGTTTTCGGCAAAACAGGAACTCATTCAGCTGCTGCTGGCCACACAGGATGATATCCTTATCATTGATCCGGAGGGTGAGTTTACACCCATGGTAGGCGCATTCAATGGGGCAATGATCGACGTATCCGGTTCATCGTCTGTCCGTATCAATGCGCTTGATATGGAAAAGGGGTATGCAGACGAAGGAAAAGACCCGTTACCCTACAAGTCTGAATTTGTCCTGTCTCTGTTTGAGCAAATTATGGGTAACGACCTCAAGGCGCAGCACCGCTCGATCATAGACCGTTGCATCCAAAGCATTTATAAGCCGTACATTGGCAGCGGATATCAGGGCGACCCGCCGACACTGACGGCCTTACAGCATGAGCTGCTTCGGCAAGAGGAAGAAGAAGCCAAAGAGCTGGCATTGTCTGCTGAGCTGTTCATAACTGGCTCACTGGGTATCTTCTCGCAAAAAAACAATGTGGAACAAAACAACCGCCTGACCTCATATAACATTCTCGATTTGGGCGAACAGCTTTTGCCCCTTGGTATGTTGGTCATCATGGAATCGGTTTATAACCGCGTACTTCGGAACTGGCGCGCTGGGCGGCGTACATGGGTATTTGTGGACGAGTTCTCGATTTTCTTCCGCTATCCGTTTGCGACACGTTTCTTTTTACGCATGTGGAAACAAGTGCGTAAAAGAAGCGGCTACATGACTGGCATCACGCAGAATGTAGGTGAGATGCTGCAAAGCAAAGATGCGCGTTGGATGCTGTCTAACAGCGAGTTTTTGATTATGCTGTCACAGTCTGCGTCCGACCGCGCTGATCTTGCAGAGTTGCTGCATATTTCCGATGCGCAGCTGTCCTATGTGGAAAATGCCGATCCCGGTTGCGGTCTGTTGAAATTCGGCGGCGCATTTATCCCATTCGTAAACGACTTTCCGAAGAATACCAAACTGTACAAGCTCATGACCACAAAGCCCGGAGAATGGCAGTGATAAGCGTATGGCAATATACAAATATAAAACACCGCAGGTAAAGGCAACCTCCTCCAGCACAGAAAAATCTGCTGGAGGGGGTGAAAAACGCTATAATGGAAGCAGGACGCGGTCTGATGCAGAGTTACAGGCGCGCACTGTTCGGAAGAAGTCTGCATCCAGTTCGCCTCAAGATGCAAACAAGGCGAAGGCGGTTCGCAAAAAGCGGATTATGAAACATTATATGATTCGTAAAATCATCCGCCGGAAACAAGATTTGAAGGAGCGAAAAAAGAGCCAGGAACAAAACGGCCAACGGGCGGATGCAGCCGCTGTTAGTCAGGCTGAAACCACCATGGAGCGCGGCGCACAGGAAGTGGCAATACATACTGTGCGTGGTGCGTGGCGAACCGGCAGGGCTGCACACGCTCTATATGGTGCAACCCGTCAAAAGGTGACAGATACCTTGGATGCTCGTGCAGCAAAGAAGTCTGTGCGGCGCACAGTTCGGCGTTACATTGATGCAAACGGCAAGGTGCGGCTCCGCTATTCCTATCAGAGTACGCGGCAAAATGCGAATATACGCAGGACGCAGATCAAAAAACGCCAGAGGTATCGTCTTGCAGCCGGGCGGCAGCTCCGAACGAGACAACAGATGCAGGCGCGGAATCGAGCAGCAAGAACAGCGAAGCGTTCTGCAACTGCACAGTCGCAAACCTTATACAATCCAATGCGTATAAACAGTGGTCTGTATGGCGCAGGACGTCGGACAGCATCCATGCGGATAAATCGTGCATCTATGCAGCTCCGCGCAGCAGGCATATCACCAAATATGCCCGCTGCATCCGTCCCCATGCGCAGAAGTACCGAGGTGCTGAAAAATATCGAGTACCGTTTACGCGCGAGAGCTGCTGGTGTTAAAAAGTTAAAGCGTAAACAGATGCAAAAACTGGTGAAAGGCGCACAAAGTACAGCATCCACCACAGCTAAAAAAGGGATTTTTAAGGCGGCTGGATCTGCTATTGGCAAAGTTGCCAGTGCAGCAAAGGGAAAAATCGTGCTGATTGGTGCGGCCGTTGTTTTGGTAATGTGTATGATCGTTGCGCCGATCAGCATCATGGCTTCGCCGCTGGGGCTTCTGTTCGCTGATGAAATGAACACCAGCAATGTCAACATAGTGAGTGTCGGACAGGCATACATGATGGCACAGCGGGCATGGTCTGAGCAGGTGTTGAGCGGTGAAAACTATGACCGTGTGGAATACGAGGGTGCCTATGCCGACAGTGTTGAAGTATTGGCTGTGTTTGCGGTAAAGGTGACGGAGATTGACGGGCTGGATGCAATGACAATGGCTTCGGAGCAGTGTGCCATCCTGAAGCAAGTTTATATGGACATGAACCCGTACACCAAATGGTATACAAAAACGGAGGACGGGGATCGGATTCTGCATGTAGGAATTTCACGTCTGACGGCAGATGGGGCAGCAGATAAATATCACTTTTCCAATGCGCAAAAAACGATGCTGCATGAATTGTTGGAAGATTATCGGTCTGAATTGTCTGCTTTACTCAATTCTGCGGGTGGAAAAGCCCTGTCCCCAGAGGTGCTGGCCCTTAAAGAGTTGGTAGAGAAGTATGCAAGAATGTATGGGATCTCTGACCATGTAAATACGTTGCTGGCTATCATACAGGTAGAAAGCGGCGGTCTGCTGGAGGATGTAATGCAATCCTCGGAATCTCTGGGTTTGCCGCCTAATTCCCTGAGCAAGGAAGCCTCGATCAATCAGGGATGCAAATACTATTCTGAACTTTTGCGACGGGCGGACAGCTTGGGGTGTGACCTTGATTCGGTAATCCAGTCGTACAATTATGGTGGTGGATTTCTGGACTATGTTGCGGCGCGCGGTGGCAAGTACAGTTTTGAACTGGCACAGGCGTTTGCAGAACAGAAATCCGGCGGTGTAAAGGTAACGTATAAGAACGAGATATCC
>NZ_CAWVCU010000009.1:0-24311 GCF_963927765.1 uncultured Agathobaculum sp.
CCCGGAGTACATTGCCAGTCATCTTAACATTTTCTTCACACAGGACGGAGAAGGGTACGTCAGATCGGGTGGAGAGGATAACCAAGACATCGAAGTGATGGCCTGGATTCGGGAGGCTGCAGAAAATATCGATGCAGAGATTTGGTCAAAAGACGACGACGGGTTGTGTGACGAGCTGTACGACAATTTGCAATATGGGGTGGAGTATAGAGAGGGTGTGATTGCATATCTATACCTCGCGGTGCTGCAGGCCATGGAAATGCGTGGACGGCTCAAGGACATTGAGGACATCTTGGGAGATGAGTATGACCTCGACAGCCTGCGGGAGCTGGTGCAGGCTGACCGGGAGGGGCGGTGCGTGGTGCTGCCGTCGGGAGAGTATACCGAAGAGGACGGACAAAACGCACTCAAATCAGCAATGAATACCTGCTTCTACCATAATAACTCGGTAACACGCTATATCGCTGACGCGGTTGCTGAAAAGCTGACCAGAGAAGCTGCCGACAAGGAGGTGAATCCGGATGGCTGAGTATATCAAAAAATCGATTGCGATTGCTATTATAAGCAATTCCGCAGACCTGTATCCATTTGAAAAAAACCAAGCTATACATCGAATTGAAGTTTCACCCGCAGCTGACGTTGTACAGGTGGTGAGGGGCAGGTGGATTCCAGAACACCACAAAGACAAGGTATCTCAGACAGAATATCATAGCTATATCTGGTATCATTGCTCTGAGTGTGGCCGGAGATTGATTGGTTGCAGAAATCCACAGGAGGCACCGTACTGTCATTGCGGCGCGAAAATGGACTTGATGGAGGATGTGTGATATATAGCCCCGAAGTGATGCGCTACCTGAAGTGGAGGTATGAGATTGACGAGCAAGCAAGCGAAAGAATACTTACTGCGCGTGCGCCGTGCCAAACGGGAGGTGCAGCGCTATCAGGCGCTCAAGGCGCAGGCGCGTGATCTGGCGTGTTCTTCCACCGCGCCGCCGGACAAGCTGACTGTGATCGGCGGGAAGGGCGGAGATGTGTTCGCACGGTATGCCCAGTATGCAGCGACGCTGGACGAGAAGATTTCTGATCTGTACGATCTGCAAAATGAGGTCACCTGCACGATTGCACGTGTGCCAGATAGCCGTTACCGGGAGCTGCTGCTGGGATATTACGTCGAGGGATTGACTTGGGAGCAAACCGCGGTTGAGATGGGATACTCCTATCAAAACGTTGTGCAGTTCCTGCATCCGAAAGCACTCGCGCAAGTCGGAGAAATCCTTTGATAGTTTTTGATATAGCATCTGTGGTATTGTGTATACATGGAAAGCAGGATAACGGACGGCATGAGAACCTCCTTCTGAAATCCCCTATTACCCGCTGGGAAACGTCCCGGCGGGATACCGGCCAAACTGCCGCACGAGGCAGAACGGTCGCATTTGGCATTTTACCCCGATTCCCAGCAGATGGAGCGCCTCAGAGATGGGGCGCTTTGTCATGCTCAAATTTCCTTGAGAGGTGGTGACCCGTGCCCAATGAAAAGAACCTGATCCCATATCAGTTTACAAGCGAACAAAGCCGTGACGAAGCCGCGAGGAACGGTGCAAAAGGCGGCAAGGCATCGGGTGCCGCTCGGAGACGAAAAAAAGCGCTTCGAGAGTGCATGACTGAGCTGCTTGATCTGCCGGTAACAAACGCAGCCCATTACAATGCGCTCACGGCGATGGGGTTGGATGCGGAAGACATCGATAACCGCATGCTGCTCACGGCTGCCCTGTTCCAGAACGCCGTCACGACCGGCGATCCCAAGGCGTTCCGTGAGGTGCGCGACCTGCTCGACGAGGATGTGCAGGAAGAAACCGGAACAGATAAGCCGTTTGAGCTGCCTGCTCGCCTGATCGCTCCTGCATTTGCGGCGGTGCATCTGGATGTGCTCGAGGGAGCGCACAGAGAATATGTCCTGCCGGGCGGCCGTGGATCGACCAAGTCGTCATTTGTCAGTCTTGAGCTTATCAATCTCATAAAGAACAACCCGGACATGAATGCACTGGTGCTGCGTAAGGTCGGCAACACGCTGCGCGGTTCGGTGTACGCGCAAATCCTGTGGGCGATCGAGCAGCTGGGCTTGACCGACGAATTCGAGGCAACCGTCAGCCCGATGGAGATCACCTACAAGCCGACCGGACAGCAAATCCTGTTCCGTGGCGCGGATGATCCGCTCAAGGTCAAGTCCGTAAAGCCGCTGCATGGCTATATCGGCATCGTCTGGTTTGAGGAGCTTGACCAGTTCCACGGCGACGAGGAGTGCCGCAGCATTCAGCAGTCGGCCATCCGCGGCGGTGACCAGGCATTCATCTTCAAGACGTTCAACCCGCCCAAGACCAAAAACAACTGGGCGAATCAGTATATAGAGATCCCGAAGGACTCGCGCTTTGTGGTGCATTCGGACTATCGCAGCGTCCCAGCTAAGTGGCTGGGCAAAAGTTTTCTCGATGAGGCCGAATACCTGCAGGAGATCAACCCGACCGCCTACGAGCACGAATATCTGGGAATTCCAAACGGCAACGGCGGCATGGTATTTGAAAACGCTGTGGCCGAGACGATCACCGACGAGCAGATCGCACAGTTTGACCGCGTGCTGAACGGCCTTGACTGGGGCTATTTCCCGGACCCGTGGGCGTTCAACCGGATGCACTACGACGCGGCACGCCGGACGCTCTACATCTTCGATGAGCTGCATGCCCTGAAGCAGGGCAACCGCGCGACCGCCGATCTGCTGTTTGACCATGGCATCACCGGGGAAGACCGTATCACGGCTGACTCGGCAGAGCAAAAGAGTGTTGCCGATTATAAGAGCTATGGCCTGTGGTGTAAGGGCGCGGAAAAGGGCCCGGGTTCGGTCGAATACTCGATGAAGTGGCTGCAAGCCCTGGTCAAGATCGTCATTGACCCGGCCAGATGCCCGGAGACTTGGAAGGAGTTTTCCGGGTACGAGTATGAGCGCACCAAGGATGGCGAGATTGTCAGCGGATACCCCGACCGGGACAACCACCACATTGACGCATGCCGTTATGCGCTCGAACAAATCTGGAAGCGGAGGGGACAATGAGAAAACTGAAAGAATGGATCATTGCCCGCTTTCTCCCAGTTTGGGCAAAAGAACAGGTATACGCCGAGAACCGAAAACTGGCCCGGAAAATCGAAGAACAGCAGCGTGAGATCGAACGCCTGACCGCTTATGCGGCGGGGCTTGAATACGCGCTACGACGCCGGATTGTCATTAAGAGCGAGGTGAGCAAGTGAGCATCCTGAATGTCATAACTAACAAAACATACGGATACGAGGACGCATTCGGCGCGGCTGATTGCTCATCCGTCTACATGAAAGACGCTATCGAGGAATGGTTCAGGCTGTTTTATCAGGACAAGCCGGACAAGTTTGGAGATCCGTGCCAGCGCATCCCCTACACCGTGGTCAACAAGCTGACAAAAACCATGTTCGGAGAGTATCAAGCGACCGGGCAAGACGATTTTGCATCGAGCGTTCTGGATGGGCTTGATAAGGTTCGCAAGCGCCTGGCACACGATTTCATGATCGGTGGTATCTCGTACATCAAGCCGTTCCCGCTGCCTGACCGGATCGTGTTTTCCAGCGTATCCCGCGCCAACGTGTTGATATTCGGCACGGACGTTGAGGGCAACCCGACGGACGTGGGAACGGCGGAGCGCACGGTTTCTGGTTCCGCCTATTACACACTGCTCGAGCGTCGTACAATCGGTCCGGACGGGAAGCTGACCATCAGAAACCGGCTATTCCGGTCGGAGTACGACAGCCAGATCGGCCGTCCTGTACCGCTGAACAGCATACCACGTTATGAGGCGCTGCCGGAGGAATACACATACCCCGAGGACGTGGGACTTGGCATGGTGGCGCTGCGGTGCCCTGTGCCGAACTGCGTAGACGGAAGCAAAGACCCGGTCAGCGTGTACGCTGCGGCCGTCGGGCTTATCCGCAGCATCAACCGTAATGAGGCAGAGTTGTCTGGGGAGTTCGAACGCGGAAAGAGCCGCCTGATTGTGGCCTCTGACATGCTCAAACCAAGCCCGGACGGAAAGCACAAAGCACTCACCGACGAGGTGTTCACAGCGTTCGACGATGACCCGGAAACCGTGGGGATCACGGCATTCTCTCCGGCGCTGCGCGAGCAATCGTTTTTGGCGCGTAAGGGCGAGTACCTGCGAAACGTCGAATCGGTCATCGGACTGAAGCGCGGCGTGCTGTCAGAGGTCGAGGCCATGGACAAGACGGCGACTGAGGTCACATCGAGCGCGGGTGACTATAACCTGACGATCATTGACTTTCAGCAGGCATGGGAAAGCGCGGTGCGCGAGTTGATGCCGTTGTGCGGTAAGCTCGGACGGCTGTACCGGGTGGCTGGGGCGCATGATCTCACAGAGGACAGCGTGACAATCGACTGGGGCAATGGTGTGCTGTACGACGAAGATAAAACGTGGGCTGATTATATGGCGATGGTTGCAGCAGGGCTTATCAAGCCCGAAATCGCCGTAGGATGGCGCTTCAATATGCCAACCGATAAGCCGAGAGACCTCGAGAATATCAGGGCAAAGTATATGCCCACGCTCGACAATCTCATGGGATCTTCTGCGGACGAACTCGCAGACGATGATGTACCGGAAAGTACGATAGATCAAGCAGAGGAAGCGGCCGGAAAGACACTCAACGGCGCTCAGACCCAATCGCTTATCTCGATTATCGCACAGTACCAAACCGGAACGCTCACCATGGGACAGGCTGTCAACATCCTTTCTATTGCCATTGGAATCACGAAGGATGAAGCCAAGGCGCTTGTTGAGGGGGCGGTATAATGCTTACCCCCGACCAAGTCTCTGGCCTGCAAATCCTATTTGAACGCCTGACAGACCCGGTATCCGAGTACCTTATCCGGGACATTGCCCGGCGCGTACAAGAGGCCGGACAGATGACCAGCACGGCAGCATATCAGGCATATAAGCTGCAAACGCTCGGAAAGACCATGTCAGAGATACAGGAGCAAATCGCCCTGCTGCTGTCCGTGTCTGCAGATCAGGCCGCAGAAATCATCCAGGCGGCGGCGGAATACGGCTATAACCTGGATGCTGACAGGCTGGGAAGCTCGGTATCATTTGCGGACAATGTGCACGCCCAACAGGTCACGGATGCAGCCGTCAAGCTCGCGCGCAGAGACCTGACCAACATTACCCAGACCATCGGGTTTGCGGTGGGCAAGCGCGGCGAGAGCCTGACCAGTGCATACGAGCGTGCAATGGATTTTGCATTTATGCAGGTAAGCACCGGAGCGACGGACTATAACACAGCAATCAGGCGTGCGTGTGCCGGCCTTGTCCGGGATGGAATCCAGCAAATCGATTATGAGAGCGGGCGTTATGCCACTCTCGAGGTCGCAGCACGTCGCAACCTAATGAGCACAATGGGGAACGCGGTAAATGAGATTACGCAGCGCAACCATGATGATATGGGGGCGGACGGTTGGGAGATCGATGCACACAAAAACAGTGCGCCAGACCACGAACCAATACAGGGAAAACAGTACAGCGACGCAGAATTCGAGCGGCTCAACAGGTCGCTTGTGCGACCTATCGGTACCCTGAACTGTGGGCACAATGCCAGCCCGATTATTATGGGCGTACACGAACCGCTGTATACAGCCACAGAGCTGCGCAAGATGCGTTCCGATAACGCCAAGGGCGTGACGTACGAGGGCAGAGAGTTCAAGTCGATGTATGAGGCCACTCAGTACCAGCGCCGTATAGAACGCGCGATCAGGGCGCAAAAGCGCAGGATGTGGACGGCAACGCCTGATAATGAGCAGGCCGAAAAAATCCGGCTCAGGGCGTTACAATCCGAATACCGCAGATTTTCGAGTGCTGTCAACCTGAGGACCGAGGAAGAACGCCTATATGCACGCGGCGTTCCGAGAATCAAAAAAAAGAAGTAGCGGCCATCGTGCCGCATACAGGGATATGGTGAAGCGGAAACACAGCGGACTTTGACTCCGTCATCACCGGTTCGAGCCCGGTTATCCCTGCCATTTGCCGCCGGGCGTAAAACGGGAACACAAGTGACGCGACCACATACAAAAGCGTAGTGAAAGGATAGGTAAAAATGAAACGTGAATTTCTCCAAAACATCAAGGTAGGGGACGCAGCTCTTCCCAAGGAAATCATCGACGTTATCATGGACGAAAACGGCCGAGACATCGAGGCTGTGAAAGCCAAGTTTGCCGACTATGACACCATCAAAACCCAGCTGGAAGAGGCCAAGACCACTATCCAGAGTTTCAAGGATCAGGGTCAGGACATCGAGGCAGCGCGACAGAAGGCGGCCGAGTGGGAAAACAAGTACAATCAGGCGATTGCAGACCACGAGGCGGAAAAGGCCGAGCGCGAGTTTATGGCCGACATCGTTGACGAGATTACCCGACGCAGGGGAAGAAACAAGGACGCGATCATCGGCGCGCTCGGCAAGGATCAAATGGACGCGCTGAGAAGCAGCAAGAACCGCAAGGATGATATCAAGGCGGCTTTTGACAAGTTCCAGCCAGACAACTCCTACCTGTTCGATGGAGAACAGACCCCGCCGCCGTACTCCCCGGGCGCGGGCAGCCAGAACATGGGGGGCAAAGTCAGCGGAGTTGAGGCAGCATTTGCAAAGCTCAATCCGGGACTCAAACTCGACTGAGAAAGGAATGAAATTTTATGGCACATGAGATGCAGGAAAGATATTCGGCGCTCGTAGACGTAAAACTCCGTGCCACTCTCGTGAAGAAGGACGGAGTGATTTTCAATAATCGATACGAAGGCGACCCTAAGGCCGGCGCGGTAAAGGTCCCGGTAAGAGACACCGAGGTGACTGTAGGCGATTACGACAAGCAGGATGGTGCAACCGCGACCCACGGAGATACGTCCTACATCACCGTTACCATCGACAAGGATAAGGCGGTAAACGAGATCATCGATGGATACTCTGCCGCTGCGGTTCCGGATAATCTGCTGGCAGACCGACTGGATTCAGCTGGATATTCCCTCGCCCTTCAGATGGAAAAGGACGCGACTGCGGTATTGGAATCCGGCGCAACCCAGTACGGAGATACCACTGCTCTGACCAAGGACACCGTTTACGAGGCCGTCGTAGGGGTCCGCACATCTATGTCTAAGGCTAACGTTCCCAATGATAACAAACGATGGCTACTGGTAACTCCCGATGTTTACGCGCTTGTCCTTACTTGCCCTGAATTTATCAAGGCTTCCGACCTCGGCGACGCAGTGGTGCAGACTGGAGCAGTTGGACGCATTGCCGGATTCAATGTCTTTGAGGATAACACCCTGACTGCCGCCACCACCGAGTTTATCGCAGGTCATCCGGACTGGTGTACCAGAATCAAGGAATGGGCTGTAGACGTTCACATTCAGGACCTCAACAGCTCTGGAAAGTTTATCGGCGCATCGGCTGTACAAGGAAGAAAGATTTACGCCCACAAGGTCACTAAGGCCAGCACACTTTTCATCAAAAAAAAAGCGGGCTAATTCAAGCCGCAGCTAAGAAAACGACAAGGAAGGTGAAATAGCCGCCATGGTACCATACGAATTTTACCTTGCAGCATACCGCGGCGGCTCGATCTCCGCACAGGATTGGCCGGCCGCAGAACGCGAGGCGTGCGCTACTCTGGCACGGTACAAGCGATTGTACACTGTCACCGCTCCGCCTGATATCGTGGACGCAGAGAGCATGGCCGTGTGTGCTATGGCAGAGGCCCTTGTATTCAACGCGCAGGCAGAGGCAGGGCAGGGCGCGGTTTCGTCCGCATCCATCGGCAGCGTGTCCACAAGTTACGCGGGCGCATCCGGCGTGGATATGTCCGCGAAGGCTCAGGCTAAACGGGTATACAACGCCTGCGCGCTGTATCTGGATATTTACAGGGGGTGCGGCTGATGCTCGTGTTACGCTCTCTATCCCCTGTATCGTATGACCTCTGTGACCAGACAGTCACGGTGTACCACACTGACGGCAAAACCTACACGCGCAAAATCATCCGAGGCGCGTATCTGGATTACCGCAAAACCCAAAACGTGACCAAAACAGGCAACACGGAGGCGAACGGCTTTTTGCTGGTCATTCCGGGCGACACAGTTCCGGTATCCGTGGGGGATAAAGTCATGATGGGAGAGGGGCCAGAGGTTACCACCCGCGAGCAGTGGGCGGCCCTCATCCCCTCCCGGGTCCCCGGCCTTGTGGTAGTGCAGTACGTTGATCCGAAATACTGGCGCGGTCAGATCGTGCACACGGAGGCGGGAGGATGAGCGTTAAGGTGACAATCAACCCTGCCAGTCAGATATTGCGGGATCATGGTCTAAATCCAGGCGGTCATGTGCAGCGGTTTCATACATCGAATGTGCTGCGCCGCATCAAACGATACATGCCGTATCGTGGCGGCATGCTCATTAAAAAAACCGTAGCAGCGACAGACATTGCAAAACCGTTGATCGTAACCCCTGGACCCGAGGCCAGGATGCTATATCACGGAAAGGTGATGGTTGACCCAAAAACCGGAAAAGCCGGATTTTTGACCGATGACGGCTGGAAGTCCCGACGAGGGGTTGCAAAAGTCCCTAGTAACCGCGACCTAGTTTACACGACAAGTAAAAATGCACAGGCTGGCCCGTATTGGGATAGGAGGCTGAAAGCTGCAGAAATGCCTGTTATTACCAGAGAGCTGCAAAACTACATTGACCGGAGGGGATGACGTGACACCGATTGAGACTATCAAAAACTGGATTGCAACATACCCCGGTCATAATATCCTGTCCGAGTTTTCCGTCGATTATACCGACCAGATTCCGGCAAACGGAGGAATTTTCCCAACGGGATTGATGGAGGTATCGCGCAGACGGTACATCAACGGCGACTGCATGGTCGAGAGCCAATACAATTTCGGCCTGTACTATGTGTTTGCAAAAGCCCCTGGCGACGATGAAGGAGCCGAAGTGAACGCTGATTGGATCATGGACTTTCAGGAGTGGGTGCAGGACACCAAACCACCGAAGTTCGGAGACCGCACGATATCGGTCAAGGCGCAAAACGGATCACTGTACGAGGCGGACGCAGAGGGCACAGCTACCTATATGGTGCAATTATCCGTCAATTTTCAAAAATTTGTGAAAGGAAAAAGACGATGAAACTTTCTGAGCTTATGGCCGGGTATACCCCGGAGCCTGATTTTAACGGATTCGTCACCGCTGATCAGTGGGTAGTCGCTGTCGGAATCGGCGTGGCGGCAACTGAAAAAGACTATACCGTTATCGATGGCGGCGTTACCGCGGTCGAGATTTCATTTAACCCCACGACATCTGACAAGACGTATCTGCGCAAGGGTACATCATCCACTAAGACAGGCACACAGTTTACTGCAACCGTCACAGGAGACGTGCAGCACGGCGACGAATTTCAGGATCACTGCGCACAGGCCGACATCATTTTCGGCGTTGGTCAGGCTGTTGTCGTTCCGTTCGTTGCGTTCTCACTGATGAACGGCAAGGGCTACAAGGGCACGGCGGCGGTCATGGTCAACAGCTACGGAGGTGGCACGGCTGGCGAAAATGCGCCGTTCTCGGTCGATATCAAGTCGGTCGGAACCGCGCCTGTAAGCTACACATATTCGGCGGAATAAGGAGCACAGCATGAGTTACAAAGTTACAATCAACGGCAAGACCTACGACCTCCCACCTCGCACGCTGACAATCGATGACATGATTGAGCGAGTGTCGAGTGTTGGGAAGCGATACGCAAAGGGCGAATCCACACGGCGTGAGATCGTGCAGGAGCAGTTCGACTTCCTAGCAGCCTGCGCCCCGGGCGCGTTTACTGACGTAGAGACTGCAGACACCAACGATCTGTTGATCGCCACGCTCGAAGTACTCAAGATTTACAACGCCCCAGCAATCAAGGCGCGGAACGAGGCGACATTGCAGGAGATTCGCGGTGTAGTAAACACACCTGAGATGACCAAGGTTGTCGACCTCGCACGGGCTAAGAAATGATGTATGACGGACTCCCGGAGTGCGTAACCGTCGACGGCGTAGAATATCCCATTGAAACTGATTTCCGCGTATGGGTGGAGCTGTACGACCGCATTTGTAACGGCTCCACCAACGGGGATAAGGCAAACGCCCTGCTGAGGTTCATTTCCGACGCAGGGCTGCCGCTCGAACCCGGCTCGGTTGATGCGATCATGCAGTTTTTCACTTGTGGTGCGCAAGGAGAGGGCAAAGCGGGCGGGGTATCAACCCCGGTTTTTGATTTTGTTCGCGATAGTGAATACATCTATGCAGCGTTTTTGGAGACCTACGGCATAGACCTAACACACGACCCGCTACACTGGCAGTCGTTTATTGCGCTATTCCGCAGTCTGCCGGACACCTGCCAAATATGCAAGATCATGCACTACCGGTCGGCCAAAATGGAAGATGTGCCGAAACATCAGAAACGTTTTTATGCCGAAATGAAGCGAAAATACGCACTCAACGGGTCGAATCAAGGCAAAACACTGAAAGAATATGTTGAAGAGCTCAAAAAACAACAGGCAGAAAGGCAAGTGCCCGCACTGCGGAGCGGCGAACAGCCAGGTGATGATTGCACCTGATGCGAAATGTTCTGGAGTGTGGGTGAAATGTAAAATCTGCAAGAAAGAATTTGAAATTGTAGTGCCGTAGTGCCAAACCCACGCAGGAGGTGGGCGTAATGGCAAATGACGGCTCTGTAAGAATCGGAACCGAGCTGGACAACAGCGGCTTTAAAGAAGGCCTTGCAAAGCTCGGTAGTGTAGCAAAAAGCGGCCTGTCTGCTACCGGAACGGCTATCAAGGCAATCGCCGGAACAGCCGCGGCGGCGGCTGGCTCTCTGCTGGCTCTTGAATCCGCAACCGAAGAATATCGAATTGCACAGGGCAAATTAAATACTGCGTTTGAAGCCGCCGGATACAGCGCAGAGACGGCGCAAGAGGCGTACCAAGGGTTCTATCAAATCCTAGGCGAAACCGATACGGCAACAGAGGCCAGCCAGCTCCTTGCGAAATTGGCGCAAAACCAAGAGGACGTATCCGAATGGACACGCATTGCGGCGGGCGTAAATGGTACGTTTGGAGACTCACTCCCGATCGAGGGGTTGATTGAATCCGCGAACGAAACCCAGCGCGTAGGGCAGGTCACTGGCGTTTTAGCGGATGCGCTGAACTGGGTCGGAATTTCAGAGGATGAATTCAACGAGAAACTAGAAGCGTGCTCGACCACCAGCGAACGAAACCAGCTTATCATGGAAACGCTGTCTAGCACGTACAGCCAGGCAGCGGACGCGTTTTACAAGAACAACGAAGCCCTTATTGAAGCGCGAAACAGTCAGATGATGCTCGACGAAGCGCTTGCAAAATTGGGCGAAACGGTTTCTAACGTCAAGAACAATCTAACCGCTGAATTCCTCCCGTCTATTTCTCAGATTGTAACTGCGTTTACCGATATGGTAAATGGTGTTGATGGAGCAGATGCGGCGTTTTCTGAGGCAATCAGCGGCATCATTGCAAAACTGGTCGAAAAGCTCCCGGAGTTCCTGTCATTCGGCGTTGAAATTATCAAGGCCATTGTGCAGGGGATTGCGGAAAACGCGGAGCAGATCGCGGAGGGCGCAATAACAATCATCGAAAATCTTGCGCAAGCGATAGTTGAATTGGCTCCCTCTTTGGCAGAAGGGGCGCTTGAACTTATAAAAGCGTTGGCGCAAGGATTGATTGAGAGAATCCCTGATTTTATAGCGGCTCTCCCTCAAATAATTGTATCTATTGCGCAATTTTTTACAGATAACGCCCCGGAAATGCGACAAATAGGATTGCAAATCCTATTAGCCATCCTAGAAGGTATCATAAAGGCAATACCTGAACTGATTAAGGCAATTCCACAGCTTATAGAAGCTATCAACCAGGCATTTATTGACTTGGGCGAAGATATCGGAAAAATCGGAATTGCAATCGTTGAAGGAATCTGGGAAGGCATCAAGGAAGGCGCTCAATGGCTATACGACAAGGTGACCGACTTCGCGCAAGGCATCGTTGACACGGTAAAGGACGCGCTGGGCATTCACAGCCCATCGAAGGAAGCGGAGTGGATGGGCGAAATGTGGGACAAAGGACTGGTAAACGGCATCATGAAAGGCCGCAGCAGCGTAGAAAAAGCCCTCGATTTTTCGGCTAACCTGTCCGCGTGGATGCCGCAAATTCAGTCTGCTATGTCCGGATTCGCACGCGGATTTGCCCCGGCATATGCGACAGCAGGAGCGCCGCAAACCACGCACACAATCACGGAAATTAACCGCAACACCACACAGACCGTGCGCGTTATCCCCGACCAGCGAGGAATTTTCAAGCTGGTCAAGAGCGAGGAAACGCGGCGCGGAAAATCTTTAATTAAAGGGGAGGGATTCAACTAATGTTCACCATCGACGGGGAATCCTTCCCCAATATTTGTGTCCAGAATATTACACGTGGTTTTGAAATCAACGACGGTAAAAATGAGGGATATTCAATCAGCGGATTGCACATGCGAGATATCACCGGAACATACATGACATATACCGTGGCATTGGACGCTTCGCTCACATCCCCCGCGGACTACGATAAGCTGTACGAAATTCTTTCATCCCCTACAGAATATCATACAATCGTTTTCCCGTATGGTCAAAAAACATTATCTTTCGAGGCAGAAGTTACGCAAGGAGCAGATAACCTTGTCATCAGCGAGCCGACATACAACCTGTGGCAAGATTTGTCGTTCACTTTTCGGTCACGCAAGCCTGTAAAAAAGCCGACATGAGGTAGCGCATGAACAAAATCCAATTTGATAAATGGACATTTACAGATGACCAAATTATACAGGGAGAATGCTATCTGTCGCGCTCTCTTTTATCGTCATCCCTAGAGATCAACACACTCGACGCGGATGTGTACAACACAGACCATTCAATCAAAAATTTTGTGGTAGACACCCCTGTTGCATATCTCAAAGACGATAAACGGGTAGCGTCGTTTTACGTGCAGGATATCGAGCGCATTTCACGCAACCAGTACAGCATCCACGCCGTATCATTTGCTGGTGTGCTCGATAATCAAACCCACTACGGCGGCATTTACACCGGCCAGACCGTCGGAGAGGTTGTACCACAAATTTGCGGTAGCATCCCCGTATATGTCGCAAACAACGTCGCGTCAATCAAGCTGTACGGCTGGCTCCCCATTGCGTCCCGACGCGAAAATCTTGCGCAGGTGCTTTTTGCTATCTCTGCAACCGTAGCGACAGATGACACCGGCGCGGTGTGGATTCAGGGGCTAGAGCCGGAGGAAAAGAGAGAAGTAACCGAGGACGAAACTGAGGAATCCGCAAGCATTGAATACACATCCCCGGCTGTTGATGTAATCGTACTCGAGCACCAGTACACCGAAGGGCAGGAAGAAATTACACTGTTTGAAGGGGCGACCAGTGCTGGCGATATTATTACATTCTCTGAGCCGTGTCATTCTCTCGTTGCGTCTGGATTTACCATCACAGAGCAGGGCGCGAACTATGCAATCGTGTCCTCTGGTTCCGGAAAACTGACAGGTAAAAAATACGTACACTCTACCCGAGAGGTTAAAGGCAAGCGCACGCAGGCACGCGACGCAGGGGAGAACGAAAGCAAAATTCGCGTGGAAGAAGCTACCCTCGTTTCTCTCGTAAACTCTCGCGCTGTGGCCGACCGTCTGGCCGATTATTATGCCTGCGCAGAGCGCATTGTTGCGGATGTGGCGTATCAGGCGGACGATGCGGGTGATGTGCTCAGCCAGTACCATCCGTATGATGGGGATATGGTACAGACGTGCATCGAGTCTCTGGATATTACTTTGTCTGGAAAGCTGCTGGCAAAGATGACAAGCCTTGTCGGATACATCCCGCCTGATATCTCACAAATCGAATACTATGATACATTCGAAATCCTCACCGGCACAGGCACATGGACTGCGCCGAAGGGCGCGAAAAATGCTCGCGCCGTGTTAATTGGAGGCGGTGATGGAGGGACAAACGGAAAAGACGGAACGGGCGGAACAGATGGACATGTTACCGGAAATCCATCCGCAGAAGGGAAGGGCGGCAAAGGCGGCGAACCCGGAACCCCGGGGAACGGTGGAAAAATATTGCAAATAGAAATCGACGCTACACAGAGTTACGCATATAAATCCGGAGTGGGAGGCGCTGTTGGCGAGCTCGGAACCGCTACTACGTTCGGGGTGTTTTCTTCCGCGAATGGTACCGCGAACGACAATGGATACACAGACATCATCAACAAAAAAACTTACGCCCGTAAAGGTTTTCCTGGTGTTGCTGGTGGTGACGGCGGCGACGCGGAGAATAACGGCGAAGATGTCGAGACGTGGAAAGGTGGACAAGGCGGCGAAAAAGATACATTGAATGGCTATTCTGCTAATGGCGGTGGTGGCTCAGGAGCCGCCAAGGGCTCTAACGGTAATGACGGAACGGATGGATATATGGATAGATGGTCTACTGGAAATCCTGATAACCCGTATGGATATTTAGCCCGAGGCGGCCGCGGTGGCAAGGGCGCGGATGCGGTCTCTCCTGATTTTTATCCTGAATATGGTTCTGGTGGTTCTGCTGGTCACGGAGGTGGCGGCGGTGGCGGCGGTGGAACTGCAAACGGATCGTCTGACACGTCAAGCAACGACGGGCGCGGAGGTGATGGCGGTGCAGGCTCTACTGGAACACCCGGAAAACCCGGATGCATTATCGTTTATTATTCTCTCCCCAGAAAGGAGACTGCGTAATGACGCATGATATCAAATTTGAAAACTGGTATATTTTACCCCCGCCTCCCGTTGTAGCGCGGCAGTACGATAATCTGTCGCGCACTCTAAACGTGGTTGGAGACCTCCCGGACGGCTACACATGGGACATGCTGGTCAAGTGCGGAGGCAATATGGATATTATCCGGTTATCGCCCACCGAAACCGGTGTTGGCGTTACCCTGACCGCTCAACAACTCGCCCTTGCTGGCGACTACTCTATGCAGCTCAGGGGCACGCAGGGCGACGTTGTGCAGCATACAAATGTAATTACACTTGTAATCCCCGAAAGCATTTCTGGGGCTTCTCAGTGGCCGGATGTGCCGTCCGAATTTACCCAGCTCGAGCAGCGTATTTCTGAAATTGCTTCCCATCCTCCGATTCCCGGTGATGACGGATTCTGGAAAATCTGGAACCCGGACGCTGATGTATACGAACCGAGCGAATTTCCGTTGCCATCTGGAAGCGGCGGCGGGTTCCCGTACAAGCTGGGCGAGACGCTGAAAGTAGTCGGCGTTAATACGTTGGAGGTAAACACGACGGACGCGGTGGAACAGGACAACACATTGCCCATTACATCGGCTGCCGTGCATACGACCGTCGGAAACATTGAAATTTTGCTCGGCACTATTTAAGAGGTGAAAATATGAGTGTTCAGACTGAAATCCAGAGAATCCAGACCGCAAGAAACACATTAAGAACAAAAGCGGTAGAGCTTAAAATTTCTTCCGGCACCGAAAAGCTGGACGAACTCGCAGAGGACTACAACGGCATTACCAATCAGGGGTCTATTACCGCACAGGTCAAGGAGGGTGAAACCTATACAATCCCCAAGGGATACCACGACGGAACCGGAACCGTTTCTGGCGTGTCCGGCGGTGGAAGCTACAAGCTACAAAGCAAAAGCGTTACCCCCACGAAAAAGCCCCAGCAGGTCACTCCAGACGGCGGTTACTACGGCCTGTCTGATGTAACGGTAGAGGCAATCCCGACGCAGTATCAAGACGCGTCCTCTGTGACCGCAACGGCGGGCGACGTGCTGACCGGAAAAGTTATCGTAACCGCTGACGGTTCCGTGACCCCCGGCACGATGCCGAATAATGGAGCGGTCAAAAAGACCCTTGACACGACCACAAAGTCTTACACGATTCCGGCTGGCTATCACGACGGCAAGGGCGGCGTAAGCATTACGACCGAGGAAAAGACGGCAACGCCGACCAAATCACCGCAGGATATCACACCGACCGTTGGAAAGGTGCTTTCCAAGGTCACGGTCGAAGCTATCCCGGCGCAGTATGTTGACACACAGGACGCAACGGCAGCAGCAGGCGATATCCTGACCGGAAAGTCTGCCTATGTTAGAGGCGTAAAGGTTGATGGTTCTATGGCAAACAACGGCGACACGACCGGCACGTTTGACGGCCTGACCACCGAATCTTACGAAATCCCGGCAGGATATACGACCGGCGGCTCTGTGAGGCTTACGAGCGATATCATGGACGCTCTGGCATCCATCTAAAGGCGGTGTGATATGAGCATTCAAAGCGAAATTGACCGCATCAAGGCAGGAAAGGCCGACGCAAAGGCTGCACTGATTGAAAGAGGTGTTGACCCCGGAGACGCAACAATTGATGAATACGGCAACCAGATTCGCGCAATTCCGACCGGTGTTACGTCGTTTAACGGTCGAACAGGTGCAGTAGAACCGCAGTCGGGTGACTATACTGCGCAGATGGTAGGAGCTGCGCCGACTTCTCACAATCATAACGCGTCCGCTATCAATGCCGGAACCTTTCCGATTGCGCGTGGTGGCACCGGCGTTTCTGCCATGGCTGGTACAGACTATTCTGCAAACCGCCCGCGTGGTATCATCCTGCAATCGTCTGAACCGAGCACGGTTGCAAACGGCTGTCTTGTGGGGGTGTATGAGTAATGCCTATTTTTTGTGGCATTGAGGGCGTGAAACACAAAATTTCCGGCCTGCATACTGGTGTTGACGGAGTCAAACACGAGATGACCGAGATGTGGGCAGCAGAGAACGGGGTTAAGAAAAAGATATATCAAGCATCACCGTACAATCCCATCCTGGAAAACAATAGCTGGGAAATTATTAAGCAAGCCTCTGAGGAAGGGGTTGCATCTTCCGTTTGGTCTATTGGAGATAGCAAAACAGTGAAACTGAATGGAAGAGTAGGAAATTTAAACCTATCTGGATATTATGAATGTTATATCATTGGATTCGACCACAATGAATCTGTGGAAGGAAAAGGAATTCATTTTCAATTTGGAAGACTTTCAGAAAATGACAATGATATCGCTTTTATCGACAGTGATTACCCTTCGTTGTCTTCTTCTGGATTTGTTATGAACACTCAACCGAATAACATTGGAGGATGGGCGAGCAGTCACATGAGGACTATCATATGCACTAAATTTTTAAATCTTCTTCCGGATGAACTTCAAACAGCAATTTCACCTTGCAAAAAATATACCGATAATGTTGGCGGAGGTTCATCCTCCTCGGCTATAACATCGACGGAAGACAAGATATTTCTCCCGTCTGAATTTGAAATTTTTGGGAAAATTTCTATTTCAAATCCCAATGAAGCGGAAAAGCAATCTCAGTACGAATATTACAAGACTCCGGGAAGAATAACAAGACATTCTCATTTAGATGGCACTACGGCGGTTGATTGCTGGCTTAGAAGTCCCCGCGCGTCAGATGGCTTTGCAATGATCGAAAGGGGCGGGTATTCCTGGTGGCACTATGCTAACAGATCAAAAGCCTTTTCTCCAATTTTCAAAATTTAAGGAGGTCAATATGCAACTCGAAGTAAAAGGCAAAACATTTTCCCTGTCCTCCGCCTCCGAGCGGCAGGAACTTATGCAGGAGCACAGGCGCAAGGTGCTGACACTGGATATCACCGGCACATTTGCAGAGGTCTCCGAAGTCCTGACCGACGGCGCGGTGCTGGTCATTGTGGACGACGAGGGACACGAGTACACACACGACGGCTATCCGGTTCCCGGCCCGCTGACTGACAACCGAGACGGCACGATTACCGCTAAGATGGGCGCAGCGAATACGGTTGAACAGGATTTGCAGGACGAGGTCACATCTAAGACCAAGATCATCACCGCGATTGCGGGTAAGACAGTACAGACCACCGAAGAGGCCGCAGCCGTCCGCGCAGACGTTGAATCCCTGTTTGTGGCCTCCACGATGGACGATGACGGAAAAATTCGTGCGTCGTACCTGTGCAAGGAATGGAAGCCCGGAAAGTATGAGGTCGGAGACGTGTACAACGCCATCGGCCAGACGTGGGAGGTGCACCAGTCCTACGATAACAGCGCAAACCCGGATATCGTGCCCGGTGACAAATCGTGGCCGGTGTTTAATCGACCTCTGCACGGAAAATCCCCGGAGACCACACGCCCTTGGGTCAAGCCGGAGCACGGAACGACCGATATGTATCACGCCGGCGAATACATGATCTATACAGACGGTGCGCTGTACAAGTGCTTACAGGATACCAATTTCAGCCCGGACGAATATGCGCAGGCATGGGAAAAGCAGGAGGGATGATTGTATGATAGTACATCTGACAGACACAAAAGCTGCCCTGATGGGCATTGCCGCAGTGGCCGGTGGCGCGATCAGTCAGGCGTTTGGCGGCTGGGATGCCGCCCTTGCCACGCTCATCGCGTTTATGGCCATTGATTATGTGACCGGTCTTATCGTCGCGGGCGTGTTTCAGGCATCGGACAAGAGCGAGACCGGAGCGCTCAACAGCGTCGCGTGCTGGCAGGGCCTGCTCAAAAAGGGCATGACGCTGGTCATTGTCTTAGTCGCGGCCCGCCTGGACATCGTCCTCGGCACAGCGTTCGTGCGCGACGCGGTCGTCGTCGCATATATTGTCAATGAGACCATCTCGATCATCGAGAACGCTGGCCTGATGGGCCTGCCAATCCCAGAGGCAATTATGAGCGCAATTGAACAGCTACAAGGGAAGGGGGATACCCATTGAATTTACATACCTGTATGCTCACAGAGAACGACTGTTATAAAGCCGGGAAACCGCTTTCTGTGCGAGGCTTGATGCTGCACAGTACGGGCGCGCCCAACACCCGGCTCTCCCGCTATGTCGGTCCAGACGACGGCCTGCTGGGCATGAACCAGTACGGCAACCACTGGAACCAGGCCAGGCCGGACGGCCGACAGGTCTGTGCACATGGTTTTATCGGGAAACTCAAAGGCGGCACCATCGCCACCTATCAGACGCTGCCCTGGGAGATGCGCGGATGGCATGCGGGCGGCGCGGCTAACTCGACCCATATCGGCGTGGAAATTTGCGAGGACGATCTGACCGATGCGGCGTACTTTCGTGCGGTCTACCAGGAAGCCGTAGAGCTGTTTGCCTACCTCTGCAAGATGTTTGACTTGGACCCGCTTCAAGACATTATCTGCCACGCGGAGGGCTATCAGCAGGGCATTGCCAGCAATCACGGCGACGTGCTCTACTGGTTCGACAAGCAGGGCAAGACTATGGACGATTTCCGACGCGACGTGAGAGACCAGATGGAGCACTCGAAGGAGGACGATACAATGAAAACCTATACACATACCGACCAGATGCCCGACTGGGCACAGGATACGTTTTACCGGCTGATTGATGCCGGTATCGTCAAGGTCGATGATAAGGGCGAGATCGCGGTGCAGGAATGCAGTGTGCAGCCGATGGTCTATCTCGACCGGCTGTGCGGCGGGCAGATTGAGAAGCTGCCCCAGGCGATCAAGGCGCTGCAGGCCAGCGAATAAGCATAAAAGAAGGGCGACCAAACGGCTGCCCTCTTTTTATTGCACCGAAATTGCACCGAGTGCAATGGATTTTTCTAAAATTGAAAAAATCATACGTCGGAAAAGTTGCTATAATTGCGTTGAATCACGCTTTTATGGTTTGTATAAGGCATAAAAATGTTTAATACTGTGATAGCTCTATAATTGGAAATCGTGTGTGCGGTAATCCCGTACCCAGGGTTCAAATCCCTGACTCTCCGCCATTGAAAGCACTGAAACATCTCGTTTCAGTGCTTTTTCTTTTGTTTGACTGAGATGCTTAGAACCTCACACCTTGACGATCAGCTGCAAAAGGGACTGACTTGCGGGTCAGTCCCTTTTTTATATTTACGATTCGGGTACCAGTCACGGGAGAATTGCAGGCTGCAGCAGTGAGCGAGCTTTTAAAGCAATGCTTCCCACCGTTCCATCTGGCTGGAATGTTCATAGGTGTGTGCGTTTGCGGCCTCACAGATGTCGTAGTAGGCCCAGTGAGATGCCGGCACATCCCAAAAGGTTTTGAGTTCGGTGTGATGGGCGATGAAGTCCCGATCAGCCGAGCGACCCAGCATGCGGTTTAAGATGACAGTTGCCTGTGCGCGGGTCACGAGAAGATTGGGGCCAAAGCTTCCGTCGGGGTATCCGGAGATCCAACCGTAGTCGGCGGCGCACATGATGCTCTCATAAAACCAATCGTTGGGTGTGACATCAGGGAAAGCGAGTTCGTGTTTGAGGGAAGGCTGTGTAAACTTCGTGGCCATCGTGACAAACTCTGCGCGGGTAATCGGTCGATTGGGCAGGAATTTGTCGTCACCGACACCGGAAATGATTCCTATAGAGGCTAGGGTGTTGACGGCTTTGGCATACCAGGCATCGGTCGGCACATCGGTAAAATGGGGTGTCGTCAAAATGTCCTGATCTTTCAAGAGAGAATAGAAGAGTTGCGCAGACTGTGCACGGGTCAAGGCGTCCTCGGGCCCAAACTGATTTTCGGGGTAGCCGGATATGTAAGCGCCGTGCGTTTGGGTATCCAGGTAATCGGATACACCGGTTTGGTCTGGCGTGGGCAGTGTACGTACAGGGACAAATTCAGCAGATATGGTGTGGTTTTTGGATATGGGATCAAAACGGTAGGTTTCCTGTGCGCCGATCGACTTTCCGTCAATCAGGACGGTACGCAGTCGATAACCTTCCTGTGCACGCATGGTGAATTGCGGGGTAGCGCCGCGCTTCACTTGGATTTTACCGTCGGGACTGATCGTACCGCCTGACGTGGCCTGTGCGGAGATCACAAAGGTCGTGCTGGCGTTGCTTCCGGTGTTACCATTACTGCTGTTACCGGTGTTGGTGCTGCCGCTGCCACCGCTCGTGATGGATTCAGGGAAGGTTTGGGTCACTGTCCCAGTGTAATTGCCCTGAAATTGAATGGTGAATAGGACGTTGTTTCCCTGAGACGCTAGTGTGGTCGTGTAGTCGGTTCCTTGTTGCAGAATCCAATCGCCATGCTTGATGACGATGCTTTCCGCTTCTGCACGGCTGGAAACCTGAGGAATGGGAAGACGCGTGCCGTCATAGGGGGATACGTTTACAACGACAGGAATGTGCTCTACCATTTGGTAGTCGATCAAGTCACTGGGGACGTAGAATGCCAGATGGGTTTGCTCACCGACGTTTCCCACGCGCAGACTGCCGTTTTCCCAGAAAAACTGAGATTCAAGCGATACATTGGCCAGATAGTCGCCATAAGTTGCCGATTTCATGTTTGGGGCGAGGTATTCCGGAAGAGCGGGATAAATCTCAAAGGAAGCGACCGATTCCAGTCCTGCATACTGAGGGGTTTCCTCTACGATTGCCTGCACATACCAGGTGCCTGCGTGAACGGGGACTTCCGGCTGGAACGGGCCATCAGGGGAAGGTGCGTAGAAGAATTCAGCAGTGCCGAATGCAGGCTGTGCCTGCGGCTGTGCAGCCGGTTCTCCGTAAGTCCAGCTGTCAATGTGCAGCGGAACCTGCCAGTCATTCTCTCCCGTGACGGTCACCGTAGCATCCAGTTCAGCGGCTCCGTCGGTATAGTGATATGTGATGGTCTGATTGGGGCTGTCCAGCTGTATGCGGTTGTCTTCCAGCACAGCGCCATTGAGCTGGCTTACCTGATCGGCGTCCATCCAGGGGACAAGGTCACTCAGGAGAAAACCGTTTTCACCTGCGGGCAAATCGAATGCAGCGGGACGCTGTTCGGTCAGATCGCAGAAAGGTTCGATACCATCCGGGATTCTAATTGCAAGCAGTTTGTTTTTTCCGGCATAAATGGTTTCCAGTTTGGGGTTGTTGCTGAGATCGAGAGAAGTCAGCTGATTGTCCGTGCAGTTGAGGTATGTAAGATTGGTTTGATGCGATAAGTCCAGCGTTTCAATCAAGGTGTGATTCCACAGCAATGTGTCCAGATTTTCGTTGTGGGACAGATCGGCGTGGGTCAGATTTCCGCCCAGAACATGCAGGGTGTGAAGATCGGGATTTTCACTCAGATCTAACTCTTCCAGCGGACTGCCGCCCCAGGCAAGGTAGGTCAGGTTTGGTACGTCGTGCAAGTCCAGCTCGGACAGGTTGGAGTGAAAGCAATAGAGGTGCTCAAGTTCTGGGACATCGCTGAGCGTTAGGGTTTCCAGTCTGGGATTTTCATTGCAGGTCAGCGATTGCAGTGCGGGAAAATCTATGATTTCCAGCTCTACTAGGTCGTTTTCGCTGCAATTTAACTTTTCCAGAGATTGAAACCATTCCAGACCGGTCAAGTCCTCGATACCCTGCTTACGCAGATCCATATTGGTGACAGCGTCTCGTTCGGATTCAGACAAAAAGCCGTCTTCGTCCGCGTCCTGCTGCTCGACCCAATCTAGAAAAGCCGGATCGGGAAAGGTATCAGAATCAATGGGGACTTGGTCGGATTCCACGGCACTTGCGGCACTGATTCCAGCGGTACTGCACAGTGCGACAAGCAGGATTTTCCAGAATTTCATGTAGAGTTCCTCCTTACAAATGATAGGTGCAGAACGGTGAAGTCGTTTGCTTGATAAGTTCATTATGGAGGAATTGAAGCAGAAAATCGGTTGTCCAGACAACGTGTTTGAAAAAATGAGACTTCGGAGACTGTGGAGTTCATTGACAAATACAGCCGCTTTGGTTATAGTGGTTTTGTCAGAAGAACGATTGGAAAGGAGCGATCAGAACGTGATAGAGCAGGAGAAAATGCTGGAAATTTTGAAAAAAGGGCTGCTGTTTCGCAATATGGAAGATGACGAAATTATGGAAGCGCTGGAAACGATGGGATCGCACCGCAGCGTCTATCCCAAGCGTACCTTAGTGATGCGGGACGGCGACGCGATGACCCAGGTGGGCATCATCCTGTCGGGAAATCTGCACCTATTCCATATAGATGCAAATGGAAACAGTAATTTAATGGAGAATCTGGGTGAAGGAGAGCCGATCGGCCTCCTCAACGCTGTCGGAGAATACCGTCTGCATATCTCAGCGGAAACCACAGCCGAGACCGAGATTTTGTTTTTGAATGTCAGTCAGCTGCTGCGGAAGAATGTGCTCACAGCCCCGGTACAGATTCGCTTTCTGCAAAACCTGACGGTCGCGGTCGCACAGCAGGCGCATCGTCTGACCCGCAAGCTGGAGGACAGCATCCGTCGTTCGATGAGAGACCGTCTGCAAGATTACCTGTCCGGTCAGTTCCATAAAGCAGGGAAGAGAACCTTTGCCATTCCGCTCAACCGACAGAATTTGGCTGATTTTCTGTTTGTAGACCGCAGCGCGATGTCCAATGAACTGTGTAAGATGCGAGATGAAGGACTTTTAAAATTTGAGAAGAGCAAATTTGAGCTCTTAATTGAGATGCCGATTACCGAAGAGGAACCCGACCCCAATCAATAAAGAAATTTACCCTTCTATATAGATGTGCTCTGGAGAACAACATGCAGTCTCCAGGGCACATTTTTTATGTTCCGCTGTCTGGACAACCGTTTAAAAACGCGGCGAATGGTATGATAGAAACAAGTAGAGAACGCGCTGATAGAAAGTAAAAGCGCACTTGTAATCATACCGAATGGGCACACAGGAATTGTGTAGGAGGATAAAATGAAACAGAAAAATAATTCGTCGTATACGATATTTGATGCAGCGTATGAGCCTGTGGAAGAAGAAAAAGGCGCAGACCGCACCGCACAAAAAAGCGTGCTGGCAGTTGCGTTGATTCTGGCAGTTTTAGGCTTGGCAATCTTCATTTTCCCCGTGGCAGCGGGCACCGGACTTGCATTTTTGATCACCGTAGGTTTGTTCCTGTATGGGTTATCGCAGAGCATCCTCTTTTTCCGCTTGCCTAAGGAGCTGCGCAATAGCTGGGCGTTGGCAAATGGAATTCTGGTGCTGATCGCATCGGGTATCCTCCTGACCGGAGCCCTTATGAGCACGGCAGGCGTATTGCAGATGATTATGGCCAGTTCCTTTTTGGTGGGCGTGCTCACGGCA
>NZ_CAWVCU010000010.1:0-13246 GCF_963927765.1 uncultured Agathobaculum sp.
ATACGATATGATTACAATCAGCGATCTGAGCTTGAATTTCAGCGGAGAACCGCTGTTTAAGGACGTGAATCTGAAGTTTACGGAAGGAAACTGCTATGGTGTCATTGGCGCAAACGGCGCAGGCAAATCCACGTTCCTGCGCATTCTGTCGGGTGATCTTGACCCGTCCACCGGCACGGTGTCCATTGCGCCCAAAACGCGTATGAGCGTTTTGAAGCAGGACCACTTTGCGTTCAATGAGGAGACGGTGCTCAATACGGTGCTCGGCGGCAACCCGCGCCTGCTGGAGGTCATGCAGGAGAAGGATGCGCTCTATATGAAGGATCCCTTCACTGAGGAGGATGGCAACAAAGCGGCAGAGCTTGAGGCCGAATTTGCCGAGATGGGCGGCTGGGAAGCAGAGACCGAAGCCGGCCAACTGCTCAACGGTCTGGGACTGGACGCAGACGCAATTCTGTATACCGAGATGCAGTATCTGGGCGACGTGGAAAAGGTCAAGGTGCTGCTTGCGCGTGCCCTGTTCGGCAAGCCGGACATTCTGCTGCTGGACGAGCCGACCAACCATCTGGATATTCAGGCAGTCCGCTGGCTGGAGGATTTCCTTGCGGACTTTGAGGGCACGGTGCTGGTTGTTTCGCATGACCGTCACTTCCTCAACAACGTCTGTACGCACATCGTGGATATCGACTATGGCAAGATCAAGCTGTACGTTGGTAACTATGAGTTCTGGTATGAGTCCTCGCAGCTGATTCAGCGTATGATTAAAGATCAGAACCGCAAGAATGAGGAAAAGATCAAGGAATTGCAGAACTTCATTCAGCGTTTCGCGGCCAACAAGTCTAAATCCCGTCAGGCGACCAGCCGCCGCAAGCTGATCGACAAGCTGACAGTCGAAGAACTGCCTGCATCCTCTCGCCGCTATCCGTGGGTATCGTTTGCGGCAGACCGCGAGGCAGGTAAGGATATTCTCGAGGTGCGTGGTATTTCCAAGACGATCGACGGCGAAAAGATTCTGGACAACGTCTCCTTTATTGTGCGCCGTGGAGATAAGATTGCATTCATTTCGGACAATGAATTGGCGATGACCACACTGTTCCAGATTCTGATGGGCGAGATCAAGCCCGATGAGGGCAGTTTCAAGTGGGGCGTAACCACGTCCCAAAGCTATTTCCCTAAGGATAACAACGAGTTCTTTGAAGGACATACCGAAAACATGCTTGACTGGATTGCACCGTATTCGCGCACGGATACGCTGGAATCCACGCTGCGCGGCTTCCTCGGTCGCATGCTGTTCTCAGGTGATGATGTGTATAAGCCGGTGCGCGTACTGTCGGGTGGCGAAAAGGTGCGCCTGATGCTCGCTCGCATGATGCTGTTCGGTTCCAACGTGCTGGTGATCGACCAGCCGACCAACCACCTAGATTTGGAATCCATTACGGCGGTCAACAACGGCGTGCGCGATTTTAAGGGTACGGTTCTGTTTGCGTCGCACGACCATGAGTTTGTGCAGACCATTGCAACGCGCATCATTGAAATTCGTGAAAAGGGTGTGCTGGATAAGGAATGCACGTACGATGAATTCCTTGAGTTCCGTGAAACCTATCAGGGCTAAATGAAAAAGGGAGTATACGGCCTGTTGGTGCTGCTGGTATTGGCAGCAGCATCGTTTGTGTCTGCCTCCCTGCTGGGATGGGGCTGTCCGGTGCAGCATTTCACCGGCATACCTTGCCCGGGATGCGGATTGTCGCGAGCCGCTTTCGCATTGCTGCGGCTGGATTTTTGGATGGCCTTTCGCTATAATCCAATGATTTATGTATTGCCGCCGGTTGTGCTGCTGGTCTTGTTCCGCAAAAAGCCACTGCTTGGCACTGAGAAGCGGGAGCGTATTTTGCTGTGGAGCGTTATGGCGCTCTGGGCGGGGGTCTGGATCGTGCGTTTGGTCATGCGCGATCCGCTGATCTGCGGCACGGCAGCGTAAATATGTACTGTGAAAACGCATGGCAGTTCACCATGCGTTTTTCTTTAGGGTAATTAAGATACAGGATATGTCGTATTGCTTGCTTCACAGCGGAAAACTGTGGTATAATAATTACAATTGGGCATATATCGAGGAGGAAAACAGGAATCATGCTGATTACTTGTCCGCACTGTCAGGCAGAGACTGACCATAAGGTGCACGATCATATCAATATCGACCGCAATCCTGAACTGCGGGCACAGGTACAGGATCTGTCCTGCTTCCGCGTCAAATGCCCCAATTGTGGTGAGACGGTGCTTGTGGTGCATCCGTGCTTGTATCACGATATGGCAAATCAGTTTATGGTTTGGTTGTGGCCGGAGGAGGGCGAAGCCCCCAAGGCACAGTTTGATCCGCTGGCCGGATATGCGCTGCGCATGGTCGATAGTCTTAACGCGTTTCGGGAAAAGATCAATATTCTGGAGCGCGGATTGGATGATCGCGCGGTGGAAATCATGAAGCTGTTGCTGTTTACGCAGCTCGATCGTGATTTGGATGTGGTGGAGCTGTTGTTCCATGAATGGGATGAACGCACCGGAGACTTCCGCTTTGTGGCGGTCTTGTCCGATGGGGCGGAGCAGTATGCGGCGATGCCGGGCACGGTTTATCAGCGGCTGCGGGAAGACGTAGCAACCTATTTGTATACGCCCGGCGGGGATTTTACCAAAATCGATATGGCATGGGCGCATAGTGCGCTCGAGCTGCTGCATGAGCTTGGATAAAAAAACGGCCTTCCCGAGAGGGAAGACCGTTCCATATGCGGTTTTGTTCAGCCGAAGAAGATCTGCACCAGTGTGCCGCCGATGACGGCAACGGCAAAGGTGGCAGCAATGACAGGCAGCGCGCGATGGCGCCCTTCTTTTTCCTCGAACAGCACAATGTAGCCAAAGCCTGCGCCGGTGGAAAGGCCGGCAATCAATGCGCCGAAGCTGATAGTGCCGCCGACAAACAGTTCGGATAACAACACGCTCATTGCGCAGCTAGGAATCAGGCCAAGGATGGCGCAGAGTAGGGGCTGGAAGATGCTGTTGGACAGCAGAAGGGATGCCAGCACATCCTCGCCGATGAGATGTACCACCAGATTTAAGGCGAAAAGCACGGCGAACAGGAAAAATGCGGTTTTCAGGGTGTGCCAGATGATGCTCCAGATCGGGGAGCCCGCGCTGCAATCGCAGGCCGACATTTCGATTTCCAGCTCGTCGTCACTATTGGGACGGTGGCTGCGGAATACGGTATAACGCAGAATGTAGCCGCCAATGACGGCGATCGCAAACTTGACGACCAAGAGCGTGATGACTTGCGGCACACTGGCACCGCCCGCCAGCATGACAGGGACTGCTTCATCCGAGGTGGCCAGAAAAACAGCGACCAGCGTAGCCGGGGCAAGATATCCGGCGGAGAAGAGCGCAGCAGCGGCGGCGGAAAAACCGCATTGCGGTATTGTTCCAGCCAGCGCGCCGACAACTGGGCCAAACTGTGCGGCGCGCGAGAGCAGAGCCGGCGTATTGGTCAGACGGTTTTCGATATAATAAAGAAGAGCATACACCACAAGAAGGAGCGGGATGGTCTTGAGAACATCGAAAAACGCTTCCGGTAGAACGTGAGATAGAATATCGAGCAATAATTTCACCTCATAGCAAATGACAGTTAAACAAAGACAACTGTAAAACAGTATAACACATTATCATGCAATCGGGCAAGATAGATTTGCCGAAATACACCAGTTTTGAAAAGGAAACGATCAAAGGATATGAAATTCAGTGAGTTAAAAATCGAAAAAAATATACTCAAGGCGCTGCGTGAAGCAGGCTATGACGAACCGACGCCGATTCAGCAAAAGGCAATCCCGCCAGTTTTGGACGGGCATGATCTGATGGGCTGCGCGCAGACCGGAACCGGAAAAACCTGCGCGTTTTCGGTTCCGATCATTCAGCGGCTGGCTCGGTCGGAGGGGAAAAACGGCACGATCCGCGCGTTGATCTTGACACCGACACGGGAGCTGGCGCTGCAGATTTATGAAAATGTTTGTCAGTATGCGCGGTATACGCCGTGCACCGCAGCGGTAATCTTTGGCGGTGTGTCTCAGGTGCCGCAGGTGGAAGCCATCGCGCGCGGGGCGGACATTCTCATCGCAACGCCTGGACGACTGTGGGATCTAATGGGGCAGGGCATCGTGAAGCTGAACAAAGTCGAATGCTTTGTGCTTGATGAGGCCGACCGTATGCTGGATATGGGTTTTTTCCCGGATGTCAAGCGCATCATCAAGTATTTGCCGGCGAAGCGGCAGACGCTGCTGTTTTCTGCCACCATTCCGAAGGAGATTGCGGCGCTGGCGGACAGCTTGCTGAGCAATCCTGCGCGCATCTCCATTACGCCGTCTGCGAAACCGGTTGAAAAAATCGAACAGAAGGTTTTTTTGGTGGAAAAAACCGAAAAAAGGGAACTGCTGATCGACACGATCCGTCAAAGCAACGTACACCAGACATTGGTCTTTACGCGAACCAAGCATGGTGCGGATCGCGTTGCGCGTGATTTAAATCGCGCTGGGATTCAGGCAAAAGCGATTCATGGCGATAAAAGTCAGAATCAGCGTCAGCGCGCTCTGGAGGATTTCAAAGCGTGCAAGATTGCAGTATTGGTTGCGACCGACATTGCCGCGCGCGGCATTGACATCAATGAGCTGCCGCTGGTCATCAACTTTGACTTGCCCAATATTCCGGAAACTTATGTTCATCGCATTGGCCGCACAGGGCGCGCGGGGCAGGAGGGAACGGCGATTTCTTTCTGCGATCGCTCTGAGAGACCATATCTGGCGGATATTGAAAAGCTGATTGGCAAGCGTATTCCGCTTGCCGGTGAAATTCCGCATGCGGAAAAAGAAAATGAACGGACGGGACGCGAATCCGGTCAGCGTAAAACGACCAATGTGCGCACGCGCCGCAAGCCGGTTTCGGAAAATGCTTCAGCAGAAGAGGTTGCAGCAGATGTAGCACGGGAAAAGGCAGCAAAGCAAAAGGCGCGCAAAAATGCTGCCGCGAAGCGTCCCTCCCGCAAGGAAAAAGCGGCAGAGGTGCAGGAAGAACAGCGCGCAAAAGCAGCTGCGCCGCGCGCAAGAAAGTCTGCTTCAACCCGTACACGGGGCCGCCGTAATGATCCATATGCGCGTTATGAAAAAAATGAACCCCGCGTGGATGCGCACACGCCTTCGCGTGCCTATGCCCTGAGTGAAGAAGCGGCCGCGCGTATCCGGAAAAAGGTGGAGGATGCGCTGGCGGCACGTGCGCAAAAGGCGTCCGCACCGGCGCAGTCTGTTAAGAAAAACACAAAACCTGCTGTTCGCCGGAGACGGCGCAGCGCAAAATGATTGGCTGAAACTACCCCTTTCGATAGAGAGACGGACAGAAAAGGAGTAAACAACGATGAACGGCGCACGACACCGCTTTGCCCTTGGGCTGACCTGCTTTTTCCTGATATGCGTGACTGTGGTTTACCCCTTTCTGCTGTATACGCCGAATGAATTTATCACTCGGTGGAGAGAGTGGTATATTGAAACCGCAATGGGAACCATGACGCATCAATGGCTGGCTACGTGGTTTGTTCCGGACGACATCATCGAAGAGGTGATGACAAAGCGCTATTTGCTCAATCAGAAGCAAGAGGGCGTTACAAGCGCATGGGATAATGTAGGCGAAGAGGATGATACGGCGTCTACACCGAAAGAACAGTTTTATCAAACCTTTTCAGAACTCGATGAGGACAGTTTTGAGGCATTTCTCCGGGACAATCCGGAGTACATAGCGGATGGTTATGACCATATCAACATTGATCTGATCGGGGACCCCACGAAAAAGAACTATGATACCGGCATTGTCACCAAACAGGGGGACACGGTTTTGGCAATCAACGCGGAGCATGGGATCTTGATTGCGGAAGTTGTCGGCGAGGATTCTTTGGGTATGGAATACGCCGGTAAGATTGCGCTGTGTAAAAAGCCGGAAAATGTATTTGTCGGGACTTGTGAAGACCTGTTTTCGTATGGTTCTTATGTTTCGGACATGGTGCGCAACTATGATGCGATTCTGGGAATCAATGCTTCTGGTTTTGCAGATTATGAGGGCAATGGAACCGGTGGTTTGCCATATGGCTTCCTGAAAAGCCAAGGACAAAAGCTGCAGGATGCTGTGGGAGATACATGGAAGATCATCGGCTTTGACGAACAGGATCATTTGCAGATTGGCGCATTTACCGATACTTCCAACCTGCGCGACGCGGTGGAATTCCATCCGGCGCTCATCATCAACGGAGAAAATCTGGTGGCTGGTACGGGTCTGAATGAGCAGCAGCCGCGTACTGCGATCGGTCAGGCAGAGGACGGAACTGTTATCATGCTGGTGGTAGATGGCCGTCAATTCCATTCTTTCGGTATTTCCATTGAGCGATGCGCGGAAATTATGGAATCATACAATGCTTATCAGGCTTCCATGTTGGATGGCGGTTCGTCATCTGTGATGGTGTATCAGGGGCGTGAAATCACCAGTCCGACGACTTTGTCACAAAATCCAGAGGGACGGTATCTGCCGGACGCATTTTTGATTCGGTAAATTGTCAGATAGCAATGAAAAGGCACGGCGATCGCCGTGCCTTTTCATTTGTGTGATTATTGCTTGCGGTGTTGCAGTTTCCATGCCTTGATTTGCGCAAGGCGCGCTTTGTATTTGCTTTCGGAGCCTTGTTCAGTCGGATGGTAGTATTCACGTCCTTCGAGCGAATCCGGCAGACACTGCATATCGGTGAGTTTGTCGACCGTGTCGTGCGCATATTGATAGCCCTTGCCGTAGTCCAGTTCTTTCATCAAGCGCGTCGGTGCGTTGCGGATGACCAGCGGGACTGGTTCGGATAACATGTTGAGCGCGTCCTTTTTGGCTGTTTCGTAGGCGACATATAGCGCGTTTGATTTGGGTGCAAGCGATAGATAAACGACCGCATGCGTCAAATGCACACTGCATTCAGGCATGCCGATGAAGTGGCACGCTTGATAGGCGGCCACTGCGATTTCCAGCGCGCGGGAATCTGCCATACCAACATCCTCACTGGCGAAGCGGGTGATGCGCCGCGCGATATAGAGCGGGTCTTCGCCTGCTTCCAGCATGCGTGCAAGCCAGTAGACTGCAGCGTCAGGGTCAGAGTTGCGCATGGACTTGTGCAGCGCGGAAATGAGGTTATAATGCTCTTCGCCGGTCTTGTCATACAGCAGCGACTTTTTGGAGATGCATTGCTCCAGTGTTTCGCGTGCGACCGTAACGATTTTGCCGTCGATATCGCTGTTGAGCACAAGCATCTCGAGCGTGGACAATGCGGTGCGCGCGTCGCCGTTTGCAAAATTGGCGATAGCTTCAAGCATATCTGGCTCAATGTGGATGGTTTGCCCACCAAAGCCGCGTGGGTCGGTCAGTGCATGGGAGAGTAGAGCGGTGAGGTCGCTCGTTGTAAGTGTTTGCAGCACAAATACCTTACAGCGCGACAAAAGCGCGCCGTTGACCTCGAACGAGGGGGTTTCGGTGGTGGCGCCAATTAGAATGATGCTGCCCTTTTCGACGAAAGGAAGGAAAGCGTCCTGCTGCGCTTTGTTGAAGCGATGGATTTCATCGACAAATACGATGGTACGCTCGCCAAAGCGGCGGTTATCTTCAGCCTGCTGCATGACTTGCTTAATCTCTTTGATGCCACTGGTGACGGCAGAAAAGTCAATAAACGTGGCTTTGGTCTGACCCGCGATGATACGCGCGAGTGTGGTCTTACCCACGCCCGGCGGTCCCCAGAAGATCATGGAGCTGATGCGGTCGCTTTCAATCAGGCGACGCAATACTTTGCCGTCTCCTAACAGATGAGTTTGACCGACAAATTCTGACAGATCGCGCGGGCGCAGCCGCGCCGCGAGGGGGCGGGTGCTGTCTCCGCCGAACAGGGTTTGCTGTTCCATGCCACGCACCTCCTTTGCATGATATATGTATTATACCACCGAACAAATGTTCTTGCAAGGCGGTGAAAAAATCCTCTCCTTTTTGGAGAGGATTTTTGAGTTATTGTAGGGGAACATCCACGCCGTCAAAGTTCAGCAGAACGATCTCGGACGGGTCAAGCGGTTCATCAAATTTCCATTGGTCGTGTGCGTAGCCCATGCCGTCCGGCAAAGGAGCATCGCTGTCGTCCAGTACAGTACCCCAGCCGCCGTCGATGCAGTTATTGGTGAGGTACAGCTTTTCGCCATCTTTGGTTATGGCGTAGGTGGGACGATAGCCAAGCTTAGTGCCCTTACTGGAAGAACGGGCAGATATTCCGATTTCAGAGACGCGGATTTCTTCGACCAGCGCGCCGCCGACCTGTACGTTCGGATGGTAAACAACTTCATTGGCTGTCTCCACTGTAATGGTGCATGACCAGATGCCTTCGACGGGGTCGTGCAGCTGATAAGTGCCCTGCAAGTCGCCAAAGGTCAGATAGGGGAGATCTTCCGGAGTGATGTCAAATACTTCGTCATAATACCATTGGTCGTTGTACAGAAAGTATCTCCCGCCGCCCAAATACTGTTCTGGATCACGTTCGTCGGTTACTCTACTGTGTATACTGCTGCCGGAATGATTTGCTTCGCCCAGAAAAGCGGCTTGAATATGCAGCTTGCCGTCCTCGCCAAAGCCGACCGAGGACAGGCGGACGCGGTCGCTGCCTTCCAGTTCGCAGGGTGTCTGTTCAGGAATTAGCGGAATGTGCTCTGCAAAGAGCGGCACGCCCATCTCCTCCGTCATGTTTTTCAGTCCAGTGACGGATAGCATTTCGCGCGGGAAATCAACCGTTTCCTCCGTACATTCGGCAGGCTGGAAACTGCTGAAAGACACGCTGACTTCAGTGCCATCCGCAATCGAACGGCCAATTTCGTAGATCTCGATGAGTGCCGTGTGGCTATTTTCGTCATAGTATACTACTCGTTCGCCGCCTCTCCATCCGTTGATGGCCGGCGCGTCTTTATCCTGTTCATGGTCGATCCAGCCGTTGATTAGCATATCGTTGCTGAGTCGGTCGCCGGTTTTGTCCTGTACCTCAACCCATACGCGCACGAGATTGCTGCTTGCCAGCGCGGCCACCGGCCGCACTTCAATGCCGTTATCCTCGACGACGATACCGGTGATTGGTTGGCTTTGTTCGGTAAAGCTACCCAGTGCATTTTGCAATGCGGCTCGAAGCGCGGGAATTGCGGCAGCAAACGCGGAAAAGGTCAGCAGTGCAGCGAGCACCGCTGCCAAAGCAATTCTTCCTGCTGTCCAACGCGGCTTAGTACGGCGAGAATGAAGCTGTTGGAGAATTGCTGTGCGCCGTTCGGGCGAAAGCGAGATATTTTGCATCATCATATCCAGATCCCTCCTCATATTGCGTTTATTCATCGTAGTACCATCCTTTCAAGGCTTCGCGCAGCATTTTGCGGGCGCGGGATAGGCGAGCGGTGACAGTCGAGACATCCACATGTAAAACGTCTGCGATTTCGCGCGCTTTGAGCTCCTGATAATAGTACAAGATGATCACTTCGCGGTAAGGACGTGAAAGCGCCAGAATTGCGCGCGGCAGCGTGTCATCCACCTGTGGATCATCCGTAGGGGCAAGCAGTGTATCCAACTCTTCGGCAGGGGCGCGGCGGCGCTTCCAAGGAGAACGAAGATAGCTTTTGCATACGTTGATTGCAATGCGGGTGATCCAAGTTGTTTCACTGCCTTCGCCGTGGAACGTGTCTGCTTTACGCCATGCCCGCAGCAGCGTTTCTTGCACCGCGTCCTCGGCCAGATGAACATCTTTCAGATAAAGAGTACATAAACGCAGCAGCCGGTCACCCCAATCATCAAGCAGGCGTGCAAAGCCGTCCTCGTCCTGCAGATACGAGAGGGTTTTGGTTTCGTTCGGTTCCACAGCGGCTTCACATCCTTTCCAATCATTTGACGCATGGGGAAGAGGAATTACTGCAAAAAAATTGAGGCTTTTTGAAAAGCCTCAATAGGGGTTAAACGAATCACCGTAATCAACTGGCTCACCGGTCAGTACATCGTAATAATACCAACGCTCGCCATCATCATCCGAGAAAAAGTAAATGCCGAGTGGTGTCTCTGAGCGGTCGCCCGTAATTCGGCCGATAAATCTGCCGCCTTCAGCTTCACCGATGGGTGTGATCTGTGCAACGGAAACAGGGTGCATGACCAACAGGTACAGCGGTAGTACTACGAAGAACGGCACATAGAATGTTATCAACAGAATAAACGTGTTCCGTGCCCGACTGTGCATAGGATGTGGCTGCATTGGTCGGCGGAAGGGCAGAAGCCGATACAGCCAGATTGCAATTCCAATTAGTACCAGCAGGCATAGCCACCAGATGTCAAGCCGATACCACATGTACCAGCCGCCGTACTCCAGCAGTAGATAGATTAGTGCAGTGCATAGCAACAACAGCAGCGCACCCTGCCAACGCGACATATGGTCGGGGCGTTCGCGCTCAATGTACTCGACAGCTAGCAAGGGAATCAACAGTGTTGCAGCACCCCAGATCCACAGATAGACTGCATTGATACCAAAGGCGTCATCATACGCGAAGTTAAGCCAAGTGGCAAGGCCGTTTGCCGTAAGCCATGCGGCGATGGCCAGTGTGCCCAGAACGGGGGTGGAAAGCTGCTTTTTCATCTCTATCCCACCTTTCGGAAAGGCAAACGGGCAAAGCCTTGCGGCTTTGCCCGTTTTTATCATCCTGCGCCGCAAGGCGCTATTTCATTGAAAGAAGAACTTATGCTTCTGCCATGATCTTCTTGAGCTTAGCAAAACGCGGCAGGCCGTTTACCTTCGGGCCTACGTTCTCGCCAGCGATCAGCGGCATAGCATACTCGACGAACTTCTCGGTTACGCCGTTGCCTTCCTCGTTGATCCAGTCGCGCGGAACCTTCTTCTCGGTGTTCGCAACCTCGGAGAGCGGCAGCAGCTCGATCTCGCACTTGTAGCCGTTCTCGTCGCGGGTGCACTTGAAGCCCGGCATATAGTCGGTCTTGCCGGCAACAGCGTTCTCAACAGCAGCCTTACCGGACATGTAGGACTCGTCAACGTCGGTCTTGGAAGCGCAGTGTGCAGCGCAGCGCTGGAGCAGGCTCAGCTCGATGCCGCGAACCTTGCAGCCCAGCTCGTTCTTAACGGTGTCCGCCAGCATAGCAGCCAGACCGCCCAGCTGTGCATGGCCGAAGCCGTCGGTCGCAGAGGTCTTTGCCTCGGAAACGAAAGAGCCGTTCGCATAGTGGATGCCCTCAGAAACAGCAACCAGGCAGTTGCCCTTCTCTTCGTAGATGCGCTTGACGTCAGCGAGGAACTTCTGCATGTCGAAGTCGGTCTCCGGCAGGTAGATCAGATCCGGGCCTGCGCCCATTGCGGTAGCCAGACCAGCAGCACCAGCCAGCCAGCCAGCGTGACGGCCCATGATCTCAACCACACAAACCATGCCGGTGTCGTAAACACGTGCGTCCTGATAGATCTCCATGCAGGAGGTAGCGATATACTTCGCAGCGGAAGCAAAGCCCGGGCAGTGGTCGGTGCCGAACAGGTCGTTGTCGATGGTCTTCGGAATGCCCATGACGCGGCACTCGTAGCCAGACTTCATCATATACTTGGAAACCTTGTTGCAAGTATCCATGGAGTCATTGCCGCCATTATAGAAGAAATAGCGGATGTCATACTTCTTGAAGATCTCAAGGATGCGCTTGTAATCGGTGTCATCCACATCCGGGTCAGCCAGCTTGTAGCGGCAGGAGCCGAGCGCGGAGGACGGGGTGTAGCGCAGAAGCGCCAGCTCTTCGCGGTCTTCCTTGTCGATGTCGTACAGTTCGTCGTTCAGCAGGCCCTTGATGCCGTGTGCCATGCCGAATACACGGGTGATAGACGGGTTGTCCAGCGCGGTCTCCAACGCGCCGAGCACAGAAGAATTGATGACCGAAGTCGGGCCGCCCGACTGGCCAATGACGCAAGCGCCTTTCAGTTCACTCATAATGATAAACCTCCTAACAAATTAAAACACAGGGTTTGCCCACTGCGTTTTCTTGCAATATAAGGGTATCACAAAACTGCTTCAAAATCAATGCAAAACAGAATTTTTTGCATGCAGCCGGACATTTTAGTAAGATAAGCAAAAAATGGGTGCGATTTTGATGATGCACTTGATTTTTTGCGAACATACTGATAAAATAAAGGAAGAATTCAGCTTAGGCTAATTTGTTTGTGGAAAGGAAGTTTACCATGCCATTAGTTACTACTACCGAAATGTTTAAGAAGGCCTATGAGGGCGGCTATGCTGTCGGCGCCTTCAACGTAAACAACATGGAGATCGTACAGGGCATCACCGAGGCTTGCCAGGAGCAGAAGGCTCCGGTTGTGCTGCAGGTTTCCAAGGGCGCGCGTGCTTATGCTAACCACACCTATCTGGTGAAGATGGTTGAAGCTGCGGTTCAGGAGTGCCCGGATATTCCGATTGCGCTGCACCTTGACCATGGCCCGGACTTTGAGACCTGCAAGTCCTGCATCGACGGCGGCTTTACTTCGGTTATGATCGACTGCTCGAGCAAGCCGTTCGACGAGAACGTTGAGATCACCAAGAAGGTCGTTGAGTATGCGCACGCACACGGCGTTGTTGTTGAGGCAGAGCTGGGCACGCTGGCTGGCGTAGAGGACGACGTTCAGGTTTCTGCTGAGGATTCCTCCTACACCCATCCGGAAGAGGTTGAGGAGTTCGTAACCCGCACCGGCTGTGACTCTCTGGCAATCGCTATCGGCACCTCGCACGGCGCTTACAAGTTCACCCCCGAGCAGTGCACCCGCAACGAGCAGGGCATTCTGGTTCCGCCTCCGCTGCGCTTTGACGTTCTGGAGGAAGTTTCCAAGCGTCTGCCGGGCTTCCCGATCGTACTGCACGGTTCCTCTTCGGTTCCGCAGAACTTTGTTGATATCATCAATGCGCATGGCGGCAAGATGCCCGATGCAATCGGCATTCCGGAGGAAGAGCTGCGCAAGGCCGCTTCGATGTCTGTCTGCAAGATCAACATCGACTCCGATATCCGTCTGGCAATTACTGCTACCATCCGTGAGTACTTCGACGAGCATCCGGATCACTTCGATCCCCGTCAGTACCTCAAGCCCGCTCGTCAGGCTGTTAAGGACATGGTT
>NZ_CAWVCU010000011.1:0-3184 GCF_963927765.1 uncultured Agathobaculum sp.
AATGCCTGGACGGAAGAGGCAAAAAAGCACCGTGATGCCTGTCAGACTGGCGAAATCTCGCTGGAACGCTTTGAGGAATGGCTGAAAGATTAAATGGTTCTTAAAATAGCGTGTCCATAACAACAATGGGAGAAAGGTGCTGCTCTCCCGATGGCCTGTGTGATTCGGACTGCCTCGCGGTAAAACCTATCACTGCTCGTTTTGTAGGTGCAGACAGCCTGTGCGCTGTCTGCACCTCTTTTTTGCTCTCTCATGCAGGGAACGGCTGCACAGCGATCCTATTGTCCAACGATATAACACATATTGGAGATACAAAGGGCGGACACCAAGCTGTACTAGTCAGGATCTATCACAGAATGTAGACGCAAAACACACCTGCTTTCGCGAATTCTTGTGGAGGATGCCATAACAATGCTAACTGTTTTGCGCCTTATAGTATTCTCCCCATGTCCACATAGCGTCCAGAATGGGTTTCAGGCTTTCCCCAATCTCGGTTAAACTGTACTCGACTCGAGGAGGAACTTCGGCATACACTTTTCGGCTGACTAGCCCTTTTTCTTCCATATCCCGGAGTTGTGCTGTCAACACTTTTTGCGACACACTTCCAATGGATTTCTTTAGTTCTCCAAACCGTTTTGTCCCAGGTATTAAGTCACGCAGAATCAGGACTTTCCATTTGTCACCAATCAGCATTAGGATTGTTTCCACCGGACAAGCTGGTAATTCTTTTGTTAACTGCATATAACGAAGTCTTGCGTTTAATAATGGCCCCTCTATAATACCTTTTCGGTGAACCCTTATGCTGCTAGGACAGCCGTTTGGATGCATTCCTATATAGCTTTCTAGAGAAGAAAGTATGGACGTATGTGAATAATATTCATCAATGCTTTGTACACAGCGTCCTCGTAATTACTTAATAACGACAGAAGGACGAAGCACATTTGCTTCGTCCTTCTGCCTTTTCAGCATATCAAAGTATCATAAGAGGATAGGGATGATTTGGGAATGAGTGTGAGGGATTATTCCAGTGACAGCAGTTCGTTTTTGAGGAAAGATTCCTTGCAGCGGAATGCGATCTTGGTGGACTGGGTGCCGTCGATAACGCCCGGGGTCGCCTTGCGGCCATTTGCGACACAGTCGCAGAACTCTTCGATTTCGGTGATGTAAGCGTCATGCCAGCGGGTGATAAAGTCCTGATAGCATTCGCGGCATACGCCGTGCTTACTCATGACCTCGACCAGAGAATCGGTCGGTACAGAAGCAATACGCAGCGTGCCGCGGGTGCCGACAATCTCGGTCTCCACGTGCGAACCATGCGCTGCCGCGCGGCCGGCAAAGAAGAACGCCATCGCGTCGTTCTCCATCTGCATCAGGCCGGAGACGTTGTCGCCGTCGTCCCAATCCTTGTACTGCTTGAATTCATAGCAGCCGCCAATCGCCCACAGCTTCTTCGGCTCGGAACCGGTCAGCCAGCGGATCAGGTCGAAATCATGGATGGACATGTCGATGAACTGGCCGCCGGAGCGAGGTGCGTATTCCAGTGTGCCCTCGATGATGGAGATGGGGTCCTGCGAGTAGCAGCGTACCAGAATTACGTCGCCGATGTCGCCGTTTTCCATCTTCTTCTTGGCCACCTGGTAGGAGTGGTCGTAGCGGCGCATAAAGCCCAGCATGAAGATGAGGTCCGGGTGCGCGGCGATGATCTTTTCCGCTTCCTTGCACTTCTCAACCGTGTCAGCCAGCGGCTTTTCGCAGAATACATGCTTACCGGCATCCATTGCGAGCTTGATCATTTCCACATGGGATGCGGTGTTGGTGATGATTGCGACTGCCTCGACGTTCGGGTCCTCGCACAGCGCCTTGGGATCGTTATACACTGCGGTAACGCCCAGCTCAGCAGCGACCTGCTTGGCGCGGTCAAAGTTTGCGTCTGCAATCGCGACCAGCTCAGAACCGGGTACGCGGTTTGCGATGTTGCAGGCATGCTCATAGCCCAGACGACCAACGCCGATGATACCGATTTTCAGCTTTTTCATAGGGATTCGCTCCTTTATTTCAAAATTTGAATGTTCTGTTTGCGTGGGGCACCGGATCAAAGACCGGTATGCTCTTTGACGTAGGCGCGTGCCATGCGTGCATATTCCAGCGGGTTGGCCTTGGCCGGGTCTTGCTCCGCTTCCACGACCAGCCAGCCCTCGTAGTTGTATTGGTCGAGCAGCTTAAACACGGTCGGGAAGTCCACGCAGCCCTCCGGGTCACCCGGTACGGTGAACACGCCTTCCGGGATCGAACGCAGGAAGCTCTTGTTTTCCGCGTAGCACTTGTCCATGGCGGGCTTGCGCACATTCTTGAGATGGACATGGCCGATGCGGTCGTGGTGCTTCTTGAGGATTTCGATCGGGTCCTCGCCGGAGAAGGTCAGGTGGCCGGTGTCGTAGATCATGCTGACATACTTCGGATCAGTCATGGCGAGCATGCGGTCGATCTCCGCGGTGGTCTGTACGGTGGTCGTCATGTGATGGTGGTAGACGATCTTCATGCCGTTGTCATAAGCGATCTTGCCGAGGTGGTTGAGCCCCTTGGTGAGCACTTCCCACTCATCGTCGTTGAGCACCTTCTTGTAGGCAAGCGGGGTGTTCCACTGGTGTTGGATGGAGAAGGACTGGTCCGAGGTGTTGATGACTGTCGCGCCGATGGCCTTCAGGAAATTCATGTGGTCAACAAAGGCACGCTCGTTCCACCAAAGCGGCTGCTCGTTTAAGTATGTGCTGATCCATGCAGTGATGGCGGAAATGCCGCGGCGGCTGAATTCCTTGTTCAAGATGGCGGGGTCACGCGGGTACTGGCAGCCGATCTCGGTGCCGACATAGCCGGTCAGCGCGATTTCACTGATGGTTTGGAGAAAGCTGTTCTCCGCGCCCATTTCGGGCATATCGTCCTCGGTCCATGCAATCGGGGCGATACCGATTTTGACTTTATTCGGATCTAACATGGGATTCCTTCCTTTCGTTTGATGTGTGGCGGTCTTGCTTACTGGTTACAGTGTAGCAGTCTGCATGCGTCTTTTCTTTCAACTTCTTGGGTTTGTTCAAAAAAGTGTGCACAGGAGATAAAATAAAGAAAAACGCTGGGTAAATGCGCAGATTCAATATCAAACAGTGCCTTGGAAGCGGCGCGCCGCACG
>NZ_CAWVCU010000012.1:0-14067 GCF_963927765.1 uncultured Agathobaculum sp.
ATCCGCCTATCCTGCAAGGAGATGCAGCTGATCGAGCTGTTCCTGCTGCACACCGGTCAAGTCCTGCCACGCGAAACCCTGCGGCAAAAGGTCTGGGGCATTGACTGCGAATCCGCCTACAACGCCATCGAGGTGTACTTATCACTTGTACGCCGCAAGCTGCGCACCATCGGCTCAGATGCGCAGATCCATGCGGAACGCGGCGTAGGCTATTACATCGAGGCATAACAAAACGTCCCCGCAGCCACATGCATCTGCATGGGCCGCAGGGACGTTTTTCTTCGTTACCAGCCGCGGTACTTACCGCGCTCGATCGGGCCGAACAGGACGTCTGTCCAGTGCCGGAACCAATCCAACAATCCGTTTGCTCTTCCGTTGTCCTGATTCATACCACGATCCTCCTTTGTTTTTCTGATTTTATTCTACCCTGTTTTTCGCTGCCTGTCCTTCACAAAACTGTGAAATTTTTCTTAAGAATTTATGAAGGGGCTGTCCTGCAGGACAGCCCCTTTTTCTTTATTCCTCATCCTCCGGCACATCCGCACCGCCTGTCAGCCCGAGCACCGACTGGCTTTCCGCTTCGCTCAATTCGGTTACCCCCTTGAGCTTGCGGCGGATCGCGCGTGTGCGCGTACCGACCAGCTTATCCAGCTCGCGGCTGGCCTGATCGAGACGGGTCTGCGTCTGCGTCAGACAGGCCTCAAACTTGTCAAACTCGGTTTTGACCGCGCCCAGCACGCTCCACACCTCGCCCGAACGCTTTTGAATCGCAATCGTGCGGAAGGACATCTGCAAACTGTTGAGCAGCGCCGCCATTGTGCTGGGGCCGGCGATATTAACGTGATAATCACGCTGCAATACCTCAACCATGCCGCGGCTGACCGCCTCAGCATACAGCCCCTCAAACGGCAGAAACAGGATGCCAAAATCCGTCGTATACGGCGGCTCGAGATACTTGTCGTGAATATCCTTTGCCTCGGATTTAAGCGTGGCGATCAACGCCTTTGCACAAGAGTCGATCTGCTCGCGTGAACCTTCCTCATAAGCGTCGCGCAGCGCGCCGTAGGTGTCGCCCGGGAATTTAGAGTCGATCGGCAGCCAGACGTGGCCGCCGTCCTCCACCGGCAGTTTGACCGCATACTCTACCACATTGCGGCTGTTCGGCCGCGTGGCAACATTGACCGCATACTGCTCGGGTGCAAGAATATCCTCCAAAATCGCGCCAAGCTGGATCTCGCCCACAATGCCGCGCGTTTTGACGTTGGTCAGCACTTTTTTCAGGTCGCCTACGCCCTGCGCAAGCGTCTGCATCTCGCCCAATCCCTTATAAACCTGCTCCAACCGCTCATTGACCAATCGGAACGACTCATTCATCCGTTCGGACAGTGTTTTTTGCAACTTCTCATCCACGATCTGACGCATGTCATCCAGCTTTTTGTTGTTGTCCGCCTGCATGGCTCGAAGGTTCTGGTCGACTGTCACGCGGATATTCTCCAGATTCTGCGTGGTTTCCGCGGTAAAGCCGTGCAGCCGCCGCTCAAATTGGCCAAGCTGATCGGTCACCGCGCTCATTTTGCCTGCAAGGCTTTTGTCCATCGCGGCAAGCTGGCTCATCTGCGCCTCGCGCCCCTCGCGCAGGTTCTGGTTGACGAGCGTACCCAGCGCGGTAATGGAGCTGTTTGCATCGCTGCCCCCGGACGGCTGCTGCCGCCGAGTGAGCAGCACGATGACAAGCACCAGCAGCACCACGACCAACGCCAGTGTGATAACGGGTATGTATTGCATAGCGAGTTTTTCCTTTCGGTTCAGAGTACGTGTAATTCCTTAGCGATGCGCTGCATTTCCTCATCCGTTGCAGCAATCACATCTGCACACGCCTTCAGATCATCTGAGATATGCGCCGGCACCTTGATATCGGACTTGTAACGCAGCTGATGCTCCAAGCTTGCCCAAAAATCCATCGCAATCGTGCGCAGCTGCAATTCGATGCGCACCGGCTGCGTGCGGTCAGACAGGAAGATCGGCACCTCCAAAATCAGATGCAGGCTGCGATAGCCGTTCGGCTTGGGCTTTTCGATATAGTCCTTGCGTTCGATCAGCGTCAGATCGTTCTGCCGCATGAGCATATCGGCAACGGTGTAAATATCTTCAATAAACGGGCAGATTACTCGAATGCCGCCGATATCATTGAGGTTTTCCATCATAGATTGCAGCGAGATGGGAAAACCGCGGCGTTTGAGCTTACCGATGATGCTGCGCGGGGTTTTGATGCGGCTCTTGATCGAGTCGATTGGACTTGGCTTGCCGGAAATGCGCGACTCATCGCTTAAAATATCCAGTTTGGTTTTAATTTCACGGATACCTGCCTCATAAAGCATCATCATCTGCTGCAGCTGCATCGCGGATTCGAGCAGCTGTTCCTCGTCGTGCTGCGACAATTTATCTATCGCAAAAAAATCTGCAAAATCCATGCGTTCCCCTCCTCCTACAACTGCATGATGTTTTTTTCATTATACCATATTTCCATCGCATGCACAATCAGCAGCCCCCGCTATCCCGTTCCGCAGGTTTACCCCAGCACTTCCTGCCGCAAGTTTAACTCTATTTAAAGTGGAGCAGATATTGTATAATAAAGCAAACGGCAACGCAAGGTTGCAGACTGCTCTGATGAAGGAGAAGCACATATGGATTATTACTGGCCGAGGATGAAAAGGCTCTGTCCAAAGCCCTGGTCACCATTCTGGAACGAAACAATTATTCTGTGGATGCTGTGGACGATGGACAGGCCGCGCTGGACTATCTGGAGGCGGATAATTATGATGGTGTCATTCTGGACATCATGATGCCCAAGGTGGATGGCATCACCGTACTCAAAACCATCCGCAGCCGGGGCAACCGAATTCCGATATTGATGCTGACCGCCAAAGCCGAGGTGGATGACAAAGTACTCGGATTGGATGCGGGAGCAAACGATTATCTGACTAAGCCATTCCACACAAAGGAATTGCTGGCACGCATCCGGGCAATGACCCGCACGCAAACGGTGCAGACTGATTCCCGCCTGCAAATGGGCAACGTAACGCTGGACTGCGCTACCTTTGAGTTATCCACCCCAGCGGGCAGCTTTCGGCTGGCCAACAAGGAGTTTCAGGTACTCGAGCTGCTCATGCGCAACCCGCATAGTTTGATAGCATCTGAGCGCCTGCTGGAAAAGATTTGGGGCTATGACAGCGAAGCGGAAATCAATGTGGTATGGGTCTATATCTCTTATTTGCGCAAAAAACTGTCCGCCCTGCACGCCAACATACAAATCAAAGCCACCCGAAACGCGGGCTATTCACTGGAGGAGCTGCCATGATCCGCAAACTGCGCATGAAACTGATTATCGCCTCTATGGTTTCTCTGCTGGCGGTACTGCTGGTCATTATGAGCGCCGTCAATCTCGTCTATTACCGTCAGGTGATCCAGGACGCGGACAGCACACTTGCTTTGCTGGCAGAAAACAACGGTTTTTTCCCAAAAAACAATCATGAACCGCCCCCCGATGAGCCTTTCCCCAAAAAAGAACCGCATTTATCGCCCGAGCTCCCCTATGAAACCCGGTATTTCTTTGTCACGCTCTCGCAGGACGGCAGCGTACAGTCGGTCAACACCGGAAAGATTGCCGCCGTGGACACCTCGGACGCGATCGACTATGCGCAAAGCGTCTGGAAACAGGGCAAAACACAGGGTTTTGCTGACCAATACCGTTTTCTGGTGGATACCTCCTCCTCAGAAACGCTTATCCTGTTCCTCGATTGCAGCCGCGGGCTGGATAATTTCAAAACGCTGCTTTTCGCCTGCGTCAGCGTATCGTTTGTCGGCTCACTGCTGGTTTTTCTTCTGCTCATCTTTTTATCCGGGCGCATCGTGCGGCCGTTTTTGGAAAATTACGAAAAACAAAAGCAGTTCATCACCGACGCCGGGCATGAGCTGAAAACACCGCTGACCATTCTCAATGCCGACGCAGAGATCCTCGCCATGGACTACGGGGAAAACGAATGGATCTGCGACATTCAAGCGCAGACCAAACGGCTGGCCGACCTGACAAACGACCTGATCTTGCTCTCCCGCATGGAGGAAGAGCAAACACAGCTGCAAATGCTCGAACTGCCGCTGTCCGACATTGCGGAAGAAACCATCGCACCGTTTCAGGCAGTGGCGCGCACGCAGGACAAAACACTCGAGCTGCATATCCAGCCGATGCTTTCGATTCGTGGCGATGAAAAATCCCTGCGCAAGCTGTTCTCCATTTTGCTGGACAACGCCGTCAAATATTCCAGCCCGCAAAGCACAATCTCCTGCACGCTGGAGCAGCAGAAAAACCTCATCCATCTGTCGGTCTGGAACGAGGTGGACCACATCACCAAGGCCCAGACCGAGCACCTGTTCGACCGGTTTTACCGCACCGATCAGTCCCGCAATTCGCAGACTGGCGGCTACGGTCTCGGCCTTTCTATTGCATTGGCTATCGTAACCGCGCACAAGGGCAAAATCACCGCCTCCACCGCAGACGAAGCCTCCTTACGCATCACCGCCACATTTCCCGTATGAACCTATAAAAGCAGCAGAACCCGCCTGAACCAACGGGTTCTGCTGTTTTTTTATGCCCGGATATGCATTTTTAAGTTCGGTTAAGGTTCCGGTTAAAGTTTGGTTAAGGCTGCGGCGGTATACTGAGCACAATCAAGAAACACGGCTTGCAACATCATAAACGCAAACCCACACAAAGGAGGAAGCATCCATGGCGTATCAGACAACCTTTGAACGATACGAAATCAAATACTTACTGACCGCACAGCAAAAAGAACAACTGCTGCGTGCCATGCGGGGACATATGCAGCTGGATCAATTCGGCCGAAGCACCATCCGAAACATCTATTATGATACCGATACCTTCCGGCTGATCCGACGCTCGCTGGAAAAGCCCGCCTATAAGGAAAAGCTACGCATCCGCAGCTATCAGCGGGCGGAGTCAAACGACCCAGTATTCGTGGAGCTGAAAAAGAAGTTTCAGTCCGTGGTCTATAAACGACGTCTGGTGCTGCCGGAAGAACAGGCTATGACCAGCTTTCGTACTGGCGATGCGCTGCCCGTGCAGTCCCAAATCGCTGACGAAATCGAATATTTCCGCGCCTATTATCGTACACTGCGCCCCGCAGTCTTTTTGTCCTATGAGCGCGAGGCGTTCTATGCGCTCGACGGCAGCGACTTCCGCATCACCTTTGATGAAAACATCCTGTACCGCTGCCGCGACTTTTCGCTTGGCAGCCCGATTTACGGTATCCCTCTGCTGACGGGCGGTCAAACGCTCATGGAGATCAAAACCTCCGGCGGCATGCCGCTCTGGATGACACACGCGCTGACCGAGCACTGCATTTTCCACACTTCTTTTTCCAAATACGGTGCAGCATATCAAAACATGCTGGATACTCAATTTTCCGGAGGACTGCTCTATGCTTAACAATCTATTTCGCGGCCTATTTGACACAGAGATGACTACAGTCATCCCGGTTTCTGACTTTTTACTTTGCGTGGCAAGCGCGCTGGTCGTCGGGCTGCTGCTGGCGGCCTGCTATATGTACCGCACGCGCTACACACGCAGCTTTGTCGCCACACTGGCGCTGCTGCCTGCCATCGTCTGTGTCGTCATTATGATGGTCAACGGCAATGTCGGCGCAGGTGTTGCTGTGGCCGGTGCGTTCAGTCTGGTTCGCTTCCGCTCCGTCCCCGGCACGGCAAAGGAGATCGGCGCCATCTTTCTGGCGATGGGCACCGGTCTGATCATCGGCATGGGCTATATCGCATATGCCTTCCTGTTTGCTATTGTGCTGGGCGCAGCCACCATGCTGTATAACGCGATCGACTTCGGCGCAGGAAAAAAAGCCGCGCTGTACCGCACGCTGCACATTACCATCCCGGAGGATCTGGACTACACCGGTGTCTTTGATGAACTGCTGCGCGAATATACCTCAGCCTGTGAACTAACGCAAGTCAAAACCACCAACATGGGCAGTCTGTTCCGACTGACCTACAACATCACGCTGCGCAGCGCGAGCATGGAAAAAGAACTGATCGACAAGCTTCGCTGCCGCAACGGCAATCTGGAAATCACGGTTTCCAAACAGGAAACCCTTACTGCGGAATTATAAAAGGAGCTTTACCGTTATGAAAAAACATTGCCTGTTGCCGCTGCTTATGGCGGCCGCCGTGCTGGTATCCGGCTGTCAAGCCGCCAAAGCGGCAGACGCAACCGGACAGACCGCACTGGTCACTCCATCCGACATGTTTACCGACCGCGATCTCGAGGTCGGCTATGATGAAACCACCGCCGCCGCGATCACCCTTTCTGGCAGCACCGTCTCGTGCGACAGCGATGCGGTCACCATAGATGGCGGCACCATCACCATCACCGACGAGGGCACCTATATCCTGTCCGGTACGTTGGATGACGGCATGGTCATTGTCGACGCAGAAGAGACCGACAAGATCCAGCTGGTGCTGGATAACGCCAGCATCCACTGCGCAGACTGCGCCGCCCTGTATGTCCGGCAAGCCGATAAGGTCTTTGTGACCACGGCGGCGGATTCCCAAAATGCGCTGTCGGGCAGCGAGACCTTCACCCAACTGGATGACAACAACATTGACGGCGTGATTTTCTCCAAAGCCGACCTGACCCTCAACGGTCTCGGCACACTCACCGTGGATTCGCCCGCAGGTCACGGCGTGGTCACCAAGGACGATCTGGTTGTCACCAGCGGCACCTATGTGATCACTGCCACCGGTCAGGGCTTGTCCGGCAAAGACAGTGTGCGCATTGCCGACGGTACCTTCACGCTGACAACGGGTAAGGATGCCATCCAGAGCGACAACACCGAGGATACGGACAAGGGCTTTGTCTATCTGGCTGGAGGCAGCTTTACCATCACCGCCGAGGGCGACGGTTTGAGCGCAAGCAGTTGGATGCAGGTGGATGACGCGACCTGCACCATCACCACCGGCGGCGGCAGCGCAAACGGCGAGACGCACACCAGCGAAGCTGCACCCGGCGGTATGGGAGGCGGTAAGGGTGGACGCATGCCCGCTTCCGATAGCAGCGCCACCACGGATGGCAGCACACAGCCGCCGGAGAGTCCAACGGGTGAAATGCCGCAGGACGGCATGCAGCCGCCTGCCGAAATGCCGCAAGATGCTGCACCTGCCGATACTACAGCGACTTCCAATGCCCCCGCAGACACTGCTGCAACGACAGAGAGCACCGCTTCTACTGAAACAGAAACAACCGACACCGTCAGCACCAAGGGGCTGAAAGCCGGTACCGCACTGACCATTCTGGACGGCAGCTTCACGATGGACTGCGCCGATGACGCATTCCACTCGAACGGCGACTTGACTATAGGCGGCGGTACAGCTAGCATCCAGACAGGTGACGATGCGTTTCATGCGGACAATGCACTGACCGTCTCGAACGGCAATATCGACATCTCCACCTGCTACGAAGGTCTGGAAGGACTGACCGTCACGGTCAGCGGCGGCAATATCAATGTTGTTGCCAGTGACGACGGTGTCAACGCGGCGGGCGGCGCCGACCAAAGCGGCTTTGGCGGCAACGGTCAGGATCAGTTTGCTGCAGAAAGCGGTGTGTATATCACGATTTCCGGCGGCAATCTGACCATCAACGCAGGCGGCGACGGACTGGACTCCAACGGTGATTTGACCGTCAGCGGCGGTACAGTTTGCGTGTCCACCAAGGACGGCAGCGCGGATTCCGCTCTGGACTACAACGGTAATGCCTCCATCACCGGCGGCACGCTGATCGGCACCGGCTCATCCGGCATGGCGCAGAACTTCGGAGACGCCTCCACACAGGGCGCGATCCTGCTCACCGTCGACGCGCAAGCGGCAGGCAGTACGGTTTCTGTCAGCGACAGTGCAGGCAATGTGCTGGCCTCCCGGGAAGCGCCGCAGGCATTCAGTTCAGTGGTCATCAGCTGTCCCGGCTTAGAAAGCGACGGCACCTACACCGTCACAGCAGGCACCTCCTCCACGGAAGTCACGCTGGACGGTCTGCTGTATGGCAGCGGTGGCATGAACCATGGAATGGGCGGCAATCGCGGCAGCCGCAGTGAACCGACACAGGATACCGCTTCTGCCGCATCTTGAACCAACTTGACATCCTCTATCACAATCCAGGGAAGGGCCGGATGGCACAAACGCCATCCGGTCCTTTCCCCTATGTACCAGCGCTTCCATTTTTGACAGAAAATATATCTGCCGCTTTTGCTGGCTTTTTACAAACGTTTGCGGTATACTATGGATAATATTTTGTAAAGGCTATGCTGCACATATCGCGGCATTGTCGAAAAGCTGTTTGCGGAAGGTGAACTATTATGCCCTCTTTTGCCACCCACCATATTTTTGCCACAACCGTACAGCGTGTCACCGGAGATTCCGTGGCGCACATCGCGGATGCCTGTCCCGCGGCTTACCGCTGGGGCGCGCAGGGTCCCGACCCGCTCGCCTTTTATCACGCGCCGTTTCCCGGCCCGGTGCGCCGTCTCACCCATCGTATCTGCACCGAACCGCCCGCGCCGCTGTTTGAAGCACTTTGCGCCGCCGCTGTGCAGGAGCACAACACCGCAGCGCTTGCTTATGTGTTCGGTTTCTGCACACATTATGCGCTCAGTCGGGTCACCCACGCGTTCCTTGAGGCACAGGCTGACCGTCTGGCACTCTATATGCCCGGTTACTCCACCGAAGCCCGGAGCAAGCTGGTCGAAAGCGATATTGACGGCATCATGATCGCAGGCTACATCGCTGCCGAACCGGCGGGTTACGAGGCATTCCGTCTGCTCGATCCGAATGCCGCCGAATGCACTGTGCTGGCCCGTGTGCTAGCACACGCTGCGCGCGACGCCTACGGCGTGCGCGTTTCTCCTGCTGCGGTATACCGTTCGCTGCACGACATGCGCCGCGTGCTTCACCTGACACACAGCGGCAGCCATATCCGCAGCCGTCTGCTGCATTTCGAGCGTCTGATGGGCAAGACCGGACTGGCCTCCGCGCTCATCCGTCCGGATGAGCCGCTGCCCGCCGACTGCGCCAATCAGGACCACCGCGTCTGGACGGCGAACGGAGAGGAGCGGACGGATTCTTTCTGCGATTTGTTTGACGCCGCTGTGCCGCTGGCCGTCTCACTGCAACGCGCCGTGCTCGACCGCTATTATCAACAAAAACCGCTCGATCCGCGCTTTTTCCCCACAGATTTCACGGGCAACGCGCTAAAAAAATAAAATATTTGAATCATCCGACAGGTTTCGTATGACTTCGCCCTCCTGTTTTCGTAAGCTATCAATTGTTACCAAACTGTAACCTTTGAATTGCGAAAGGAGGGAATATGGGGAGGACATTTTCTCCATACTACCATCATGCGAAACCTGTTATCTTTTGTTTTCGGTCTGTTTTCCGGCCTGCTGTACGGGCTGGTCCGTGCCGTTCTACTGCTGGATCGACTGATCTGCCTGCTGTATGATCTGCCGCTCTGGTCGGCCATCGGACGCGCTGTGCGCACCGCCGGACGAAAACGTGCGGTCTGCGCGCTTGCCGTGTTTGTTCCGCTGTTTTTCGTCCCCGGCACACTGCTTACACAAACCGGTACGATGGTCTATGCCAATGACCGTCCGCTTGGACTGGTGGAAAATTCGGACACGCTGTCCGCAGCGGTGGCAGAAATTGAGCAAAGCGCCTCTTCCCTGTCGGACGAAGCGTATACCCTGCCCGTCTCGATTGAGACTCGTACGCTGCGAGCGCCTGCATCCCAGTTCCTGACCGAGGAAGAACTCAAAAGCGACCTGATTGGGGCCAGCGGAGAACTGGATACGCTGGCAGTCATCTCGGTCGACGGTGAGCGCGCCGGTGTGTGCCGCTCCGCCGAGGATGCACAAGCGCTGCTCGACCGTGTAAAAGCCCAATATACCACTGCGGCAGACGAAAACACCGACTTCCTGCAAGCCGTCCGGGTGGACGAAGTGGTGGCGGAAACCGCGTTGGTTTCCGATTTGTCCACGCTTTATGAGGAATTATCCCCGCGGCTGGATGTGACCTCCACCCGCGCAGTAACCTACACCGAATCCATCCCCTATGAAACCATTACCCGCGAAAACGACGAACTGGATCAAACCTACTGCGCCACCATTCAGGAGGGCAGCGAAGGCGAAGCAGTCGTCACGGCGGAGATCCAAACCGTGGACGGTCAGGAGCATGGACGCACCATTCTGGAGCGTACGGTACTGAGCAACGCCACCGACGAGATCATCGAAGTCGGCACGCGCAACATCGGCATCGGTACGGGCGAGTTTATGGTGCCCATCAGCAATTACACCTTTACCTCGGGCTTCAAATGGCGCTGGGGCAAGCTGCACAGCGGCGTGGATTTGGCTGCTGACGAAGGCACGCCCGTTTATGCCGCGGATAACGGCAAGGTGATCGTAGCCGAAGATTCCGGAAACGGCTACGGTAACTATATCATCCTCGACCATCAGAACGGTTACAAAACCCTGTATGGACACAACTCCCAGCTGCTGGTTTCGGTCGGTGACATTGTTGCCAAAGGCGACAAAATCGCGCTTTCCGGCAACACCGGCAACTCCACCGGCCCACATCTGCATTTTGAAGTCCATGTGGGGGATGAAAAAGTCGATCCTCAGCAATATATCAGCATTGCCTGAAACGCAAAAACGAGCCGTTTTTAACGGCTCGTTTTATTTTTGCTATCCACGTCTCAAGTACGGATGCGCGCACCCATTTCTGCGCTGGCATGACTGAGCACCGGCAGCAGCACCGCGCATACGATCACGCCGGCAAGCCCCTGCACCAGATTGAACGGCACACCGGCCAGCACTGCCGTTGCCGCAGCGCTCGCTGCGCTGCCCGCAAGCAGCTCCATGCCGACTTCATAAGCAAAATAGCCTGCGACCATCACAAGCTCCGCCGGAATTCCGCAAAGCGCCACGCGCACCGGCGTGGACATGCGCTCGCGCTTCACCATATGATGGTACAGCCAGCCGCCAACCAATGCGGTCAGCGCCTTGATCGCAAACGTTCCCGGCACCCATGCCATATAGCCGCCGAACAGATCCGCCAGCATGGAACCGATGCCCGCGGCAACCGCCCCCAGCCCCGGCCCGAGCAGAATGCCGCAAATCAGCACCATGCCGTCGCCCAGATGAATGTAGCCCAGCGTCGGTGTGGGAATCCGGATTACCATGGTGGCAACGGTGGTCAGTGCTGCCAGCAGCGCCGCTGTAATGATGGTTTTGGTTTTATGGGTCGCCATATTGAAACGCCTTCTTTCGATTGATCGCTTTTGATGCTCCTATTATAGTGTGCTTGTGGCATTTGAAAAAGCGTCAGTTTTTGTATTTTATACAATGCCAGTTTGGAGCATAAAAAACAGCCGCCCATCGGGCAGCTGTTCTGCTGTGCATTTTGTTCGCGTCTTAGCGCTTATTGGAACGCTTCCAGATATGCATCTTTTCCGCGTCTGCGATCAGCTGCTCACGGAAGTCCGGATGCGCCACCGAGATCAGATCCTCGGCACGCTGCCACATGGACTTACCCTTCAGGTTGACCATACCGTACTCAGTTACGATATAATGCGTAGTCGTGCGCGGATCGGTCACGGTCGAGCCGTTTGCCAGCGTCGGACGGATACGGGATGCGACCGTGCCGTCCTTCTGCTTGAAGGTCGAGGACAAGCAGATGAAGCTCTTTCCGCCCTTAGACAGGTAAGCGCCCATGACGAAGTCGAGCTGGCCGCCCGTACCGGAAATCTGCTTGGTGCCGGCGGACTCGGCGTTAACCTGACCGTACAGGTCGATATCAACTGCGTTATTGATCGAAATAAAGTTGTCAATACCCGCAATCACATGCACATCATTGGTATAATCGACCGGCATGGAAGCGCACTCCGGGTTATTGTCCAGATAGTCGTACAGCTTCTTGGTACCTGCCGCGAACGCATACGCCTGACGGCCGCGGTCGATGTTCTTATTGCGGCCCGTGATCTTGCCGGCCTTGGCAATGTCAACAAAGGCATCCACGTACATTTCGGTGTGTACACCCAGATCCTTCAGATCGGATTCTGCGATCATCGCGCCGATGGTATTCGGCATACCGCCGATACCCAGCTGCAGGCAGGCGCCGTTCGGAATCTCCGGCACGATCAGCTCTGCAACCTTGCGATCCACCTCGGTTGCCGCGGCAGAACCCATTTCCGGCATGGGTGCGTTGTTGCCTTCGACGATCATATCCACCTCGGAGACATGGATGCAGTCCTCCATACCGCCCAGGCAGCGCGGCATGTTCTCATTTACTTCTACAATAATCTTATCCGCTACATCGCAGACCGCACGCAGATGCGATGCCTGCGGACCAAAGCTGAAAAAGCCGTGGCTATCCATCGGCGCCACCTGCAGCATGGCGACATCCAAATGACCAATGCTCTCACGGTAGTAGCGGGGCAGCTCGGAATAGCGGATCGGGCCATAGAAGCCCGCACCGGTGGCGATGAACTTACGCTCAATGCCCGACATGTGCCACGAGTTCCAAGTCATATGCGCTGCGGGGTCCTCAATCTTATAGATTTCCGGCACGCGCATCAATACTCCGCCGCGGAAATTGACGTCGGTCAGCTCCGGCAGACGCTTGGCCATCGCCTGATCGAGCACGTCCGGCGTGCCGACACACCAGCCATAATCCACCCAATCACCCGACTTGACGACCTTAACAGCTTCCTCTGCCGTTGTCAATTTACTTTGATAAAGTGCTGTGTAATCCATTTTGCCACAACCTCCATATTGTCTATTCTTTAACAATCTTAATTCATTATACTATATCTGCAAATACAGGTCAAGCAGAGGTTTGTATTACGCCAAAACATTCTCAGAATACTCTCAAAAAGTTTTCCTTGATTTTCTGAAATAAAGTGGTACAATGGTAAATGACTTTCACAGCATAGTACGATAAAGTATTTTAGGAGGGGCCCTTATGAAAACCAAAAAGCTTCTGGCGCTGCTGCTTGCAGGTGCGATGAGCGCTTCCCTGCTGGCTGGCTGCGGCGGCGGAAAAACCGACGATACGGCCGCGAACAACGGCGGTGATGCTGGAACGGAAACCACCAGCGATCTGGCCTATGTGCAGGATAAAGGCAATCTGGTCATCGGCTATACCGTTTACGAACCGATGAACTACACCGACGAGAACGGCGAATTCACCGGCTTTGATACGGAATTTGCCAGAGCGGTCTGCGAAAAGCTGGGCGTTGAGCCGGAGTTCGTTGAGATCAACTGGGATACCAAGGTCATCGAGCTGGATGCGAAGAGCATCGACTGCATCTGGAACGGCATGACCATCACGGATGACCTGAAGGAAAACATTTCGGTTTCCGATCCGTATGTCAAGAACATGCAGGTCGTTGTCATCAAGGACAGCAACAAGGATAAGTATACCGATACTGCTTCACTGGCCGGTGCCAATCTGGTAGCTGAGGCGGGTTCGGCCGGCCAGTCCGCGATCGAGGCAGACGAAAACCTGTCGCAGGCCAATCTGACCACCGTGACCAAGCAGACCGACGCACTGCTCGAGATCGAGTCGGGCGCGTCTGATGCCGCTGTGCTCGACTGGACGCTTGCCAAGAGCATGATTGGCGAAGGCACGGATTTTGCCGATCTGATGATGATTGACGGCGCAGAGCTGTCGGTCGAAGAATACGGCATCGGCTTCCGCAAGGACAGCGATCTCTGCACCAAGGTCAACGAGATCATGGATGAACTGGTCGAGGACGGCACCCTGCCTGCGCTGGCCGAGAAATATGGTCTGAGCCTGGCGGAATAAGGAATTGTAACATAAGAAAATCAAGGCTGACGGGACAGCATTTTCGTGCTGCCCCGCCTACCTTTGTTTGGGGAAAGGGTATTTTTACATGTCTGCGTCTGTCATTTTTACCAGCCTGACAAAAACCTTTGGCAT
>NZ_CAWVCU010000013.1:0-5062 GCF_963927765.1 uncultured Agathobaculum sp.
CGGCGGAACTGATTTCTCAATCGCTGCGCGCGGTGGAAAACGGTAAGACGGTGGCGCAGGATACGGCAGGTTCTCTCGAACGCGTAAACGGTATCATTGCAAAGCTGACCGATCAGGCAAAGCGAGTTGCGGTCAATTCCAAGCATCAGGATGAAACGATCAAGCAGACCTCGATTGGTGTGGATCAGATTTCCGCTGTGGTACAGACTAACTCTGCGACTGCGGAGCAAAGCGCCGCAGCCAGTGAAGAGTTGGCCAGCCAGGCGACGGTTATGCGTCAGCTGGTATCGCGCTTTAAGATTCAATGCAATCCGAATCAAGGATATGAGAAGATTCAGCAACAGGAAGTAGGAACGGAAGAGGCAATGTTGCCTTGTGCATGCAGCGAGGCATACGGGGATAAATACTAAAAACAAGAGAGCTGTCTTATGACAGCTCTCTTGTTTTACATTTTGGCAGTACGCAGCCAGCGTCCGCTGGCAAAGCGCAATGTAAACAGAATGGCGCGGCAAAGCCAGTCGGCAACCATAGCGATCCAGATGCCGATCGCGCCCATTTGGAACATCACAGCCAATACATAGCCGCTGCCAAGCCGCAGCAGCATCATGGATGCAATGGAGCATACCATGGGATAGCGCACATCGTTGGCGGCGCGCAGCACGTTCGGCATGGTGAACGACAGCGGCCAGATCAGCATCGCGCTGCAGTTATGGATCAGGACAAGTGTTCTTCCAAGCGTAAGCGCTTCAGGGGACAGGCTGTATACTTGCAGCACCAGTGGCATAACCAAAATGGTTGCCAAACAGCAGCTGGCGAGGATCAGATAGGTGACTTTGAGCAGCTTTTTTGCCATGCGGCGTGCCTGCTCGATATCGCCTGCACCGATACACTGACCGACGACCGTGATGATTGCAAGGTTCATTGCCTGTCCTGGAATGCAGGCCACCGCGTCCAGATTATTGGCGACTGCGTTGGCAGCGATTTGCGTTGTGCCGAACAGGGCAATCATGCTGACAACCAGAATGCGTCCCAGCTGAAACAGGCTGTTTTCCAGTCCGTTCGGCACGCCGATCTGTAAAATACGGCGGATGAGCGCACCGTCCGGACGTAAATGGCCGCCGCGCCGCAGACTGACAATATGTTCGGGCTGAAACAGCAGGGCTGTGATGACCACTGCTGCCGCGCCGCGGGAGATGACCGAGGACAAGGCTGCGCCTGCAACGCCCCAGTCGAGCACAAAAATCAGCAGTGCATTGCCAATCAGGTTGACAATGTTAATGAGCCCTGCGATCAGCATGGATACGCGGGAGTTGCCCTGCGCGCGGAAGAGTGCGGCGCCTGCGTTGTAAATCGCCAGCACCGGGTAGGAGAACACACTGACCGTGAGATAGGTGAGCGCGCTGTCCATTACGTCCGGCTCAATCGAGCCGAACAGCAGCCGCAGCAAGGGAGCGCGTATCAGCATGACAATCACGCTGAGCGTGATGGAGATGCAGGCGACAACAAAATACAGCTGCCGTGCCGCATTGCACGCGCGCCGGTTCTGACGCGCGCCCAGCAGCTGCGCGACAACCACCGCGCCGCCGGTTGCAAGCGCGGCAAAGATATTGATAATCAGTACATTGAGCATGTCGACCAGCGACACACCGGATACCGCTGCTTCGCCTACTGCGGATACCATAATGGTGTCGGCAAGGCCAACCGTGATGGAAAGCACCTGCTCCAGCACCAGCGGCCAGATCAGTTTTTTCAGTGCGGCATTGGGGAATAGTTCTTTGCTCGTTGGTAATACGCCCTCTTTCTATAAGATCACACGATAGGCCTCAATCAGCCGTTCGAGCGACCAAGCGGCGTTCGCCGGGCTGGTGGAGGGAAGCTGCATGATCGGGATATGCAGCTGTGGTTCGATGAGCTTGCGATACAGCTCGGCGGATTTGCCGCCGGTTGCAAAAATGCGGGTGATTTCGCTTTCCCGCACCAGCTTGCCGATGTCGTTGGGAACGGCGTTTCGGATGCTGGTATCCGATGCGCCTGCGATATCGCAGCGGGCGATCGTGTCCCACAGCGCAACATGATGCTTTAAGCACATCGCGCGCTTTTCTTCGATCGTCTGCGGCACCTCTTCGCCCAGCACAGCCGCCAGCACGCGCCAGAAGCGGTTTTGTGGGTGTGCGTAAAAGAAGCCCGCCTCGCGCGATTTGGGGCTCGGAATCGAGCCGAGCAGCAACACCCGCGAATGGCTGTCATACAGCGGCGGGATGGTATGGACAACGGTTTGCAGATTCATGTTTCCTCCTCAATGACAGAAAGAAAGGCGCGGAACGCACTGGGCAGCGCATACTCCGCGCGCAGAGCGGATGGGCTGACAAAGGTCAATTCTTCCGGCTGGTTTGCCAATTCGATATAATACCCGTTCATGTGCCATTCCACATGGGTGAATACATGCTTGGCAGGGCGCAGGGACAGTAGGCTGGATACCTGCCAACCACGCGCGGCGAGTGCCTGACGCGTTTCATCCGGGGAGAGGTGGCCTTCCAGTGCAGGCAGCTCCCACAGCCCGGCAAGCAGGCCGGAGGCAGGCCGCCGTGTTAGCCCGACAAGCGAGCCGTGACGCAGCAGCAGAACCGTGCGGTTTTCGATGCGGCGCGCTTTTTTGGCTGCGCGCAAGGGCAGGAGGGCGGCGTTTCCGTGGTGGTAACCCAGACATAGGTGTTGCACGGGGCAGTCACCGCACAGCGGCGCTCCATTGGGCAGGCAGACCATGGCGCCCAGCTCCATCAGAGACTGGTTGAGGTCGCCCGGCCGTTCGGCAGGCATCAGGTCGGCAAACCGCGCGCGTGTACGCTTTTTGAATGCCATGTCGGTAATGGGGGTGAAGTCATTGTCCAGCCGCGCTGCAACGCGCAGCACGTTGCCGTCCACCGCGGGAACGGGAATGCCGCAGGCAATGGACGCGATGGCTCCAGCGGTATAATCTCCAATGCCGGGCAGCGAGAGCAGCGCATCATAATCGGCGGGCAATTCGCCGCCGTATTTTTCACAAACTTCAACGGCTGCGCGGTGCAGGTTGCGCACGCGGCTGTAGTAGCCAAGTCCCTCCCACAGTTTCAGATAAACTGACTCGTCTGCTTCCGCGAGTGCGCGCACATCGGGCAGCGCTTCCATCCAACGGGTGAAATACCCGAGTACAGCTTGTACGCGTGTTTGCTGGAGCATGATCTCGCTGACCCACACACGGTAGGGTGTGGGATATGCACGCCATGGCAGGTCGCGATGCCCTTGGTCATACCAGTTCAGAAGTGGGGGGACAATTGCAGAGGTGACGCCGCTCAATGCTGCATGTCCTCAAGGGTCTGGCCGGTGTAAAACATGGTGAAAACAGCGTCCGCAATATGCCTGTGCTCGTCGTCATGTACTTCCACCATGTAAACTGCGGTTTTCTTGCCGCGTTTGCGTTCGTAGGCAACGGCGGTCAGTGTTTTGCCAAGACGGCAGGGACGATAGTAATGGATATTGCTGTCCAGCGTCACAGCAACCAGTCCGTGAGAGGCAGCGGCGGAGCCTGCGGCAATGTCGCACAGCGTAAAAATAGTACCGCCGTGCGCCAAGCCGAGCGGGTTGAGCAGCTCTTCCGTCAGATCCAGCTCAACAGTTGCGCCGCCGTCCTTGTCTAGCGTGATGACACGCATATGCATCAGCTTGTTCAGGCCGCTGGCTTCCTGACGCATTTTCAAAATTTGTTCGATTGTCATGGGAAAGCTCCTTTTCATAGAAACATATATGGTGCAGCAGACCAAGCCGCCGCACCATGCTTTTTTTCGTTCTTTTTTATTATATCGGTCGTCAGCATATGCGTCAAGCGAAAACAAAGTGCATTTTCAGATGGAGAAGATCCCTGTTTTTTAACATGAAAAAATGTCTGACCACCATATATAGTTATAAAATTCAAAACTGGCAACCAAATCATGTAATGGCAGGGTAGGGGGCTTTATTTGCAAAAAAAACGATGGAAACGCAACTTTTTCGTTCTTTACAAGTGCGATTACACGCTGTATAATAGATATAGTTTTATGATGGGGTAGCAGAGATATGACCAGTGATTTTTCTCGTACACTCGCGCTGTTGCGACGGGAAAAGAAAATAAGCCAACGAACCGCTGCGGGCGACCTTGGGGTGTCGCAGGCGCTTCTGAGCCATTACGAAAATGGCTTGCGCGAGCCGGGCTTGCCGTTTGTAGTGCGTGCCGCGGATTATTATGGGGTGTCCTGCGATTATTTGCTGGGCAGGTCGATGGCGCGGGATGGCTCCGCAGTACCGGCAGAGCGCATGGATGTACAGATACATACAGGCTGGGAGAAAAATCAGGTGGTGCGTGCGGTTTCGCTGCTGATGGATCTGACTGAGCAGATGGGAAGCAAGCAGCTTCCGCATGAGGTGGAAGCGTATCTGTCGGTTGTGATCTATAAAGTATACCGTTATCTGTATATGGCAGACCCGACCAATGTGGAGGCGGTGTTTCGCACATCACGGGAGCAGTTTGAATATCTTTGCGATGCGCGCATGAAGGAGCATGAGCTTCGCATCCGCACAGCAGCAAAGGGAGAGGGCGGTTTCGGTTTGGAGCAGGAAATGCTGCATGGCGTTTCGATTTCGCCCAATGAAATCAGCAAACGCTATCCGGAATTGTCCGGCGCATTCCTGACGATTTTGCAGCAGGTTTCGGACTCCATTGACGCCTTCGGAAAAAATATAAAAATCGGAAAATAAAAAACGGAAAATAAAAACGGAAAATAAAAATCGAAAAAAGTATTGACAGGTTGGAAACAGTATGCTATTATATACAAGTCGCTGAGACAGACAAGACTTGCGAAACGCTGGTGTAGCTCAGTTGGTAGAGCAGCTGATTTGTAATCAGCAGGTCGGGGGTTCAAGTCCGTCCACCAGCTCCACCTGTTCTTTGCAGGATTAACAATTCCATATGGGAGGTTTCCCGAGTGGCCAAAGGGAACAGACTGTAAATCTGTCGTCTATGACTTCGGTGGTTCGAATCCACCACCTCCCA
>NZ_CAWVCU010000014.1:0-14501 GCF_963927765.1 uncultured Agathobaculum sp.
GGAAATGATTCACGAAGCGGGCCAGTATGTCGATACCGTAAAGCGCGTGTGCGATGCGGTCGGCGGCGAAGTCACCTTCCGCGGCACGGTGCACCGCGTGCGCGATATGTCGGACTTTGCGTTCGTCATCATGCGCGTTGAGCGCGGCCTGATCCAGTGCACCTTTCAGGGGGATGAGATTGGCGGTGTCAAGCGCGCCGACATCAAGGATGCCATGGTGCTTGAAGTCACCGGCAAGGTGCAGGAAGAACCGCGCGCCGAGCATGGCGTTGAGGTTGTGCTGAGCGCAGTCAGCATCCTTGCCCGTCCGTATGACCAGCTGCCGGTACCGCTCGGCAAGAAATATATGGGCCTGTCGCTCGACGTCGATCTGCCGCTGCGTCCGATCACGCTGCGCCATCCCATCAAGCAGGCGGTATTCCGTGTGCAGGGCGCGATTGCGGATGGCTTTGCGCAGTATATGCAGTCACAGGGCTTCACCCACATCCACACGCCCAAGATCGTTGTTGCGGGCGCAGAGGGCGGCGCCAACCTGTTCAAGCTGGACTATTTTGGTCAGCCGGCTTATTTGGCGCAGTCCCCGCAGTTCCACAAGCAGTATCTGGCCGGCGCATTCGGCCGCGTGTACGAGGTCGGCAGCGTTTACCGCGCCGAGCGTCATAACACCTCGCGTCATCTGAACGAATATATCGGTCTGGACTTTGAAATGGCCTACATCGACTCGATGTACGACGTCATGGCGATGGAGACCGGCATGCTCAAGGCAGTCATGGCTTACGTCAAGGAGCATTGCGCCGAGGAGATCGCGCTGCTCAAGGCCGACATCCCGGAGATCACCGAGATCCCGACCATCCGCTTCCATGAAGCCAAGCAGATCATGGAGGAGAAGTACGGCCACAAGTCCAAGAACCGCTACGACCTTAATCCGGACGAAGAAGTGCTGCTCTGCCAGTGGGCGAAGGAAGCGCATAACAGCGAGTTCGTGTTCGTCACCCACTTCCCGTCTGCCAAGCGTCCGTTCTATGCGATGGACGATCCGGAAGATCCCAAGCTCGCCCTGTCGTTCGACCTGCTGTTCCGCGGTCTGGAAATCACGACCGGTGGCCAGCGTATCCACGATTATCAGGAGCAGATCAACAAGCTGGAAGCGCGCAAGATGAACGTCGAGCTGTTCGAATCGTTCACTATGCTGCACAAGTACGGCATGCCGCCGCACGGCGGTCTGGGCATCGGTCTGGAACGCCTGACCATGCAGCTGTTGAAGCTGAACAACGTGCGCGACGCGTCCATGTTCCCGCGTGACATGAACCGCCTCGAACCGTAAAAGCAAAACGGCAAGCACCGTCGGAATGTACAATTCCGACGGTGTTTTTTTGTCTGTATCCTCCTATTTCGGCGCCCACACTTTGGAATTCGCGTTGAGTTTGGTAACAAAACGGAAAAATATCCTGCCAGACTGTCACAAAATGCGCCCGACTTTCGTTATAACGGGTGAACATGTTCCTAAGGAAAGGGGGCGCAGTCATGGACGCCCGCCCACTCGATGAGCGCTTTGCCGAAGGCAGCGAAGCCGCGCTCACAGATGTCATTGCACTATATGGCCAGCCGCTTCTGCGATATTGCCATCATATCCTATGCGATTATCATGAAGCGCAGGACGCCGTGCAAACCACCTTCATCAAAGCCTATGACAACCATCACCGGTTCCGTCCGGGCACCAGCCTGAGCGCATGGCTGTACCGCCTTGCCTATACGACCTGCGTTGACCTGCTGCGCCACCGCAAACGCCAGCTGGTCACGCCGCCGCCCGTTGCTGCTGACCCGGATTATATCGGCGAAGACCTGCGTCATGCACTGGAAACCCTATCGCCTGAGCAGCGCGCATTGGTATACAGCCGTGTCATTGAGCAGCGCAGCTTTGATGCGCTCGCCGTGATTTACGGTAAGCCAGCCGCGACTCTGCGCAAGCGGTATGAACGCGCACGCAAAAAGCTGGCCCAAGCGCTGCAAGGTACGCCGGCAGAAAGGAGGAGCAAGGAATATGAAACTCACACCGGATGACCTGCGAATCCGTGAGGCGCTGGAACAAATCGAAACCCCGATGTATGACATTGCCGGTGCCGTGCGCGAACAACGTGCCCGCCGCAGCCGCCGTATGCCGCTGCGCAGCCCACAGCGTATTCTGGCCGCCGTCATTGCCGCGGTTTTGCTGACCGCCACCGCAGCGGCCGCCATGGTGCAGCTTTCCGGTGGTTGGAACGCGCTGTTCGGCCAAAATGTAATGATACCGGATGGCCTTGCCACCCCTGTACATCAGTCGCAGGACATCAACGGTTGCATCATCACACTGGAAGATGCCATCATCAGCGAGAACGACGTTGCCGTGCTTTATTCCTTCCGTTATGCAGACGGCTCTGTGGTCAATCACGATTCGCGCATTACCCTTTTGGGCAATTCCAATCTGCTGATGGACGGTTCAGACGAATACTGCATGTCCTCCAGCGGGATCGGCTCCATGGACAGTCAGGACCCCTCGGTGGAGTACTACTATGAAGCCTTTTCGCTGAGCGAAGATCCCGGCGACCGGCAGCTAACGCTTACCATTGATCCGGCATCCTGCATGGAACAAAGCGACACACTGCCTGCTCCAATGGATCTTGCCGCAATCTACCGCTCGCACCCAGTGGCCTATCAGGAGGAAGATGGCGGAACCGAACGGCTCGTCGCCTTGCAGCAGCAGGACTGCGCAAACGCCGTTCTGCCGCAGTCGGAGCAAGCGCCCGAAATCCAGTTTGCAGGCGCCGCCTTTGAGGGCGACATTTTGTGCGTTTCGCTCCGCATGCCCGCCTATGATTCCTATGACAGCATGGCAGCGCAAATCGAAGCCCTGCGGGACATCCGCACTGGTCACCTTTACTATGGCTCGCTTCATAGCTACGGCACAGACGATGGCATCGAGCTTTGCGAAACCCAGTTTGAGGGGCTGACGGAAGAGGATCTGCCGTATCTGGAGCCGCAAATCTCCTACCGGCGCTATACTCCGCTGACCAAGACGGGCTGGTCGTTTTCTTTCTGTGCACCAAGTGCAAACACGCTGACGCGTGAACTGAATCTGACGATGGCAGAGGGGCTGCAACTCGATCAATTGACCATCACACCTTTGGGTGTGGAACTCTCTGGCACCATGCCGGTCGATGCGACATCCGAAGGTCTGCTGCAATTTGATGACCAGCAGACACCAGTGGTCACGCTCGTCTTACAGGACGGAACGACCGTGCGCACGGTTTCGCACAGCAAGTCGCTCGGCACAGATAGTTCGGATACATCCATCGTGGAGTTTGACATCGAATACCAATACCAGAACGGCTCGGAAAGCCGCCGTTTCCTGCAAACGGAAACGATTGCGGCCATCCGAATCAATGATATCACCATTCCGATAGAGGAGTAGAAAGCCCTGTGGGGGTAAATGAGGCCGGACAGTGTGGGGCTGTTCCGGCTCGGCATATAACAGCCTGCTGATGCGCAGGCTGTTCTTTTTTGGTTACATCCTTGTTAAATTCGCACATTGCACAGTTTTTCTGTGTATTTTTTGTGCATCAAATACAAGAAACAGAAGGCACACACCGCTTCCCGCTCCAAAATGATGAAAAATACCGAATAACGCAAAAAACTCTTTCCTTTCTGTATTTTTATGCTATAATGATAGCAGAAAAAACATTCAGCGTTTTTGAAACGGAGGTAATCATTATGACCAGAGGTATCCGCGTAAAGAATACGGATGACATCCAGAAGATCAACAAGATTGTCACCAAGTACGGCTTTGATATCTGGATTCACGGCAAGAGCGGTATGGTAGATGCTAAGAGCCTGCTCGGCATGTTCCTGCTGTCGCTCAACGAGCCGCTGCAGATCGTACTGGAGGACGACGTCGATCCGACCGCCCTGTTCAAGGATCTGGCTGACTATCTGGAGATCGAGGACGAGGACTAATCCCCTCCCCCCTTCGCAATACTTAACAGCAAAGCACCGGAAACGTAGGCGTTTCCGGTGCTTTTTTCTTGTCTGTTTGGTTTTTACAGGATGCGCAGCGTCTTGGGCGCTTCGGTCAGATTGATGCAGCCATCTTCGATCACATACAGCATATCCTCGGTGCGTACCCCGAATTTGCCCGGCAGATAAATCCCCGGCTCCGCGGTCAAGATGCTGCCCGCCGGCAGCAGCGCATCCGCGCGCGAGGATGCGGTCGGCGCTTCGTGTATTTCCAACCCCACGCCATGACCGAAGCCGTGACCAAAGGCATCACCATAGCCCGCTTCTTCGATCACGCGGCGCGCCGCGCCGTCTACCTCCCTGCCAGACACGCCTGCCTTGCAGCAGGCGATCCCTGCCAGTTGTGCATCCAGCACAGCGTCATACACGCGCTGCATCTCCTCAGTCACATGACCGACCGCGACCGTGCGCGTCATATCCGAGCAGTAGCCGTCTACAATGCAGCCGAAATCCATCGTCACGAAATCGCCTTCCGCAATCGTTTTTTCGGTTGGTACGCCATGCGGCTTCGAACTATTCGCACCCGACACCACGATCGGGTCAAACGACATATTCTCCGCCCCATAGTGCAGCATCAAATAGGTCAGGCGCGCGGCGATTTCCTTCTCGGTCACGCCCACACGGATATCGTTCATTACCTCTTCGAGAGCCTGCTCAGCAATGCGCTGCGCCGCAACTATCTTTTCTACCTCGTCGTCCTCTTTGGTCACACGCAGACGGGCTACACTGTCCTCCAAGCGCATGACGGTGGCATGCAGCGCAGTCGCCCATTTGGTGTACTCGGCATACGTCAGCGTCTCATCCTCCAACGCCACTTTGCGCACACCGTCCTGCTCGATCAGCTCGTTGATCGCTGCGGTATAGCTGCGACCTACGCCGATTTCGCGCACCTCAAAGTCTGTAACCGCTGCGCGCGCCGCTTCTACATAGCGGAAATCCGTATAGAACACCGCCTGCTTGTCAGACAGGTACACCACACCCGCCGTCGAATGAAAGCCGGTCGCATAGCGGCGATTGACTTCACTAGTCAACACCAGCGCATCATACGGCGCTTCCAGCAGCAGTTCCTGCAATTCCTTTCGCTTCATGGTTATCGCCTCACCCGATGATTGCCTTGACCGCATCCACGGCTAGCAGATAGCTGTGCTTGCCAAAGCCCGCGATCACGCCCGCACACACCGGCCCAATCACCGACTTGTGGCGGAATTCCTCGCGCGCATGCACGTTGGACATGTGTACCTCTACCGCAGGCAGGCGCACCGCCGCAATCGCATCGCGCAGCGCGTAGCTGTAATGCGTATATGCGCCCGCGTTGATGATGATGGCATCGCAATCCTCACGCGCCGCATGAATGCGGTCAATGAGCGCGCCCTCCGAGTTGGACTGAAATACCGAGCACTCCATCCCCAGACGCTGGCATTTGTTGACTACCTCCGCGTTGATCGCGGCAAGCGTCTCCGAGCCATAAATACCCGGCTCACGCTGGCCGGTCAGGTTGAGATTGGGTCCATGAATCAGCAGCACTTTTTTCATTTTTCTATCTCCTTGTGAAAAATTTGCATCATCGTCACAGCATCCTCGGCCTGCGTTCCGGCCGATTCACAAATGAAAGTCGGGGTGTAGCCCCGCGCTGCGGCCTCCTGCGCCACCGGCGTGAAGTCCGGCCCGTATTCCGCATCAGCAAAGGTCAAATGCCGCACCTCGCCCTTGTCGTTATACTCGATATGGGAAAAATGCGCGTGCAGCATGCGTGTTCGCTCGATACCAATGGTATTCTCCATCAAATCAAACAGCCGTCGCACATCCTCGCGCGTGGACATGCCGCCGCCTGTGCGGCAGTTGAGATGACCGAAGTCGATGCAGGGCAGCAAACGCTCGTCCGCTGCGACCAGCTCGCAGACCTCCTCCGCCGATCCGAGCACACTCTTTTTCCCCATCGTTTCCAGGCAAACCGTGCAGCCTGTCAGATGCGCTTCCTCCAAGGCACGCAGGATGTTTTTCACATTCTCATGCGTGTTGCGCATCGCGCGCTCGCGCGTCAGCTTGCCCTGTCCGCCGCAATGCACCACCATGCGCGTCGCACCGAGCGGCACCGCCAGCCGCGCCGTTTCCAGCACGTAGCCAATATTCTTTTCCATCCGTTCGGTTTCCTCAGACGAAAGGTTGATGAAATACGGTGCGTGAATACTCATACGGATATCATGCAACGCTGCCGCCGCACCGATTTTACGCGCCGTTTCCTCCCCGCAGCGCACGCCGCGGCCGCACTGGTATTCAAACGCGGTCAGGCCTTTCGCAGCCAGCCACGCGGGTGCGTCCTCGCTTTTCTTGAAGCCCTCGGCGGCAAAGGACTCGGAATTGCCCGCCGGGCCGAATCTTGCCTTACTCATGCCGTCCTCTCGCCTCCATCCTGCGCTTGCCGCGCTCGATAAAACCGCGCTCGATCTGATAACGCACGTTCACCCAGAAATAATGTCGGTCAAGGGTCTGCACATAGCAGGTCAGCGCGCCAACGCAGTTTCCGCCGAGCACATCGGTGAAAATCTGGTCGCCCACCACGGCGATCTGGCTGAGCGGCAGTCCCAGCTGCTTTGCCGCGCGGCGGAAACCAAACGACAGCGGCTTTGTCGCCCGGCAGATATATTCCGCGCCCAGCGCTTCACAAAACTTGCCTACGCGTCGCTCGCGGTTGTTGGAAAACACCAGCACCTGCACGCCTGCCTCGCGCAGCGTGCGCACAAAAGGCGCAAGTGTATCAGGCGGCAGCGCGGCTTTGTGCGAGGCCATCGTGCCGTCCAGATCAATCAGCACACCGCGAATCCCATGCCGCTCGAGCAGCGCGGGCGTTATATCATAAATGGAATCAAACACATAATCCGGAATCAGTTTGCTCATTCGTTCACTCCTGCGTTCTCACTTTGGCGAATGCCACATATAGTGTAATAGAATTTGTCCAAAAAGTCCAGTGCAGCGCCGCAGCCTTCGCTTTGCACCGCTGCCCCGAACACAAGGGAGTCGATCATGATGGTATATACGAAAAATCTGGTGCTGGTATGCACCGGCCGGGATACGGCACGCGCAGCCGGGCAAGGCATGCCGGTTCTGCACCTTTGCCTGGGCATCACGCCCAAGGGCGCTTTGCAGCGCCTGCAGTTGCCCACCGCACAGGCGCATTGTCTGCTCGGCCTATGCGACCCACCGCTCGATCTAGCGATGTGCAACCCCGAACGGCTAGCGTCTGATCTGGTTTTTGAGGCCAAGCGCACCGGCGCACCCGGCGTATTTGCAGACTTTGAACATGACACTCCGCGCGGCCGCGCGCTGTTGAGCGCTTTTGACACCGCACTGCACGAAGCGGATATCCCGTTTTTCGTCCCGCTCGCCTGCGGACGGCAGCTAACGCATGCGGTTTTGACCACGCCGACTGCACTTTCAGGCGGCAGCCTGACCGCCTATATTTCGTCCCTGCAAGGTATCTACGGCGCAGCACGCATCGCGGCGTTTTTGCAGCCGGTCTCACAGGATTTCACCCTGCCCTCTACTACGCCGAACGGCAAAACCCTGACCAAAACCGAACGCGAAACGCTGCTGGCACACACCGGTGCGCAAGCGTTCTTCTCCCGCGAATTATGCGCAAAATACTTCACCTATACCGACACAGACGGCCGCGCGCACTTTGTTCTGTTCGACGATGCTTCCACGCTGGAGGCCAAGCTAGCGCAGCTGACCGGCTGCGGTGTACAGACCGTGTTTGCGCTCTTTCCAGACGCCGCCGAGCTGCTCAATCCGTCGTGATCGGTGCAGTTTTGGCGCGCGTCAGTGCAATGAGGTCAGCCGGGGCGCACTCGATCTGATAGCCGATCTTACCTGCTGATACGATTACAGTGGGAATGGTGTTCACGCTCTCGTCAAACACGGTTGCAAACGCCTTTTTCATGCCCACAGGTGAGCAGCCGCCGCGCACATAGCCGGTCAGTCCCAGCAGTTCCTTGACATGAACCAGTTCCACCGACTTCTCCCCCGCGGCTTTGGCGGCCTTTTTCAGGTCAAGCTCTTTTGCCACGGGGATAACAAACACATGGTAGCTGCCCGATCGGCCGCGCGCAACCAGCGTTTTAAATACCTGCTCCACGTTCTGACCGAGCAGCTCGGCTACCGTCACGCCGTCCACCGCTTCCTTGCCGTGCGGATATTCATGTGCGGTATACGCGATTTTATGCTGTTCGAGCACGCGCATCACATTGGTTTTATCCGAAGCCATTTTTCTCGCTCCAATCTGCGTTTTATACAGATATTATAGCTTCCATTTGTGCAAAGCGCAAGAAATATCAAAAGGGTTTCTCCAATGGAGAAACCCTTTTTTGTGTTATGCAGGCTGCGCAATCACAATGCGGATGCGGCCACCGTCATCCGTATCCTTGTCGTAATAACAGGTGATGTTATATGCATCAAAGTTGTTTCGCAGTTCAGTCATCGAGATCAGGCTGTAATTGGAGTTCTCATATAGATATACTGCACAGTCATCCCAGAACAGCCAGCTTTCATCATCCTTTGTTACGCCAAGCTGGGTGATGCTGTCCGGATTTTTGATCTGGTAGAGCGCACGCACCGACGCAAGCTGACCGTTTTCGATTGTCAGCCGTGCAGGCCCGGTCGACGCGCCGAGCGAACTGCCGTTGGTGGACAGTGTTTTCTTTTCCCCATTCACCAGATAAGTATATTCGCCTGAGGCGCTCATGCCGGTTGACTCATCCTTCGCCGAGGTGATAATACCATACTCATATAAATCACCCGTGAAATCCCGCAGAATCAAATCCGTGATCTCGCCTGCATCATTCACCGCATAGTAGCGCACATCGCTGCTGTCCAACACGGCACCATTTAAGCGGGAATAGTAAACACGCACAGCTGCGGTATCATTGACATCCAAAATCCGGACATCATCCGCCATGGTACGGCTGCCGATGGTGCGGCCCGATACTGTGCCGGTGACCGAAGCAGATTTCAGGATAGAAACATCGGTTCCGGACGAGCCGAAACCGATAGAAACCAAATCGCCTTCATAAATCGTGGTCTTTGAACAGGGATAGACATAGCTTTCCCCGTCCGTTGCTGTGGCGGTAATCGTGCGGGAGGTAGATGCATTGCCAACCGCATTATAGTAAGTGCCTGTGCCGACCGCTGTCACCACGCCGGCAACCGACGCCGCATAGTCCTCTGCGGGCAGCGCGTAGGCCACCTTACCATCCTGACCGAGCAACAGCGTGACCACATCGCCGATATTCAGTCCGCCCAGCGTGGACAGTTCATACGCCGCCTCGCTCGTCTCGATTTCGTAGGTATTACCTGCCACCGTAACAGAAGTCGGTGAAGAGGTGGAAGGAGAAGCGGATTGATAGGTGCCGCTGACCGCGTTGGCATAGGCCCATATGGTCGAGTCATTATAGTAAATGACATCATATTTCTTCACTGCGTCAGCAGTAGATGCGTAGCCGTTTCGATATACGGTTTTATTCTCGCTCGAAACAATTTCAGACAAGTCGCCCTCTACCACAAACGGCCCTTCCATCGTATCCGATACCATGCTCAGATAGTCGATCTCACCGTCACTGTTCAGGGTATAACCCAGTGTTTGCGCATAAACCTGTCCGTCCTTGGTGTCTGCGTTGAGCAGATTGTAAAACAGGTACATCATATTGCGGCGCGTCATCGCCGTGCCCTGCGAAGCGGTCACTCCTGTGTCCAGCCCCAGCGACTGATAGAGCGCCAGCTGCCCATAGGGATAAGAGCCAGAAAAGTCCTCGGTCGTATAGCCGAGCAGCTTGAGGCAGCCAGTGGCCGCCTCTTCCAGCGTTACCGTTTGATTGGGTCGATAGCTGCCATCCAGATACCCGGTCAGCCAACCCTGCTGCACGGCGGTTTTGATATAGCCCGCCGCCCAGTGCGTGTACGGCACATCCTTGAACAGGGAGACATTGGACGTGCCCGCCACCTTATCCTTATAGCTGGATGCTGCAACCAGCATTTTGGCATATTCCGCGCGGGTAACCGTTTTATCCAAATTCATGTTGCCGCTCGTGTCGCCCACCATGATGCCGGTCGAACGGATGACCTGTTCCACCACGCTTTCCGACACCACAGACGCAGCAAACGCCATCGGCAGACTGCCTGCGAGCAGCACCGCTGCCAGCAGCAGCGAAAGTATCTTCTTCATGCTTCTCCTCCTTTTAATCATAGCGCAGCGCGTCAATCGGGTTGAGCTTTGCCGCCTTATTGGCCGGCATAAAGCCGAAAAACACACCGATGAACACCGAAACACCAAAGCTGACACCGACCGCACTCAAGGACGGCGCCGCATCAATACCGATCACCTGCCCGAGCGCAAGCGCCACACCTGCGCCAAACACAATGCCGATCACGCCGCCGAGCGCCGAGGTCGTCCCGGCTTCAATGACGAACTGACGCATGATATCTCGTTTTTTCGCGCCGAGCGATTTGCGAATGCCGATCTCGCGCGTGCGCTCGGTCACGGACACGAGCATAATATTCATAATGCCGATGCCGCCGACCAGCAGCGAAATACCTGCAATACCGACCAGCACCATGGTCATCATGCCGGTCATTTCCTCCATAGAGTCAATCATTTCCTGCATATCGGAAATGGTGTAGAAATCGTCATTTTCAAATACCGCATACAAGGCATTGTCCAGAATGGTCATGCCCTGTGCATTCAGGGAAGCATCCCATGTGGCAAACGTATAGGCTGAAATCTGACCGAAGCTCATCTTGGAGGCCGTGGTATACGGCAGATAGATGCAGTCATCCGCTGAGCCTTCGGTCGAGTCGTCCTGCTGCTCGATCACGCCGACCACAGTCAGTGCGTTACCGTTTACCTTGACTGTCTGCCCGATCGGGTTACCACCCAGCATATTGGCCACATAGGTGCCGACTACGGCCACTTTGCTGCGCGCTTCCAAATCTGCGTAGCTGATAAACCGACCGTTTTGCATCGCAAGGCCGTTGATCTCCGCATACTGTTCGGAAACGCCGCTGACCGATGTGGATGAAAAGCTGTCCGAATCGGTTGCTGTTTTGACCGAACCCATGATGATTACCGTCGGGCTCATGCCCATAAATACGTCGGCGTTTTCCTCATACAGGTCATACATGTCATCCACATCCACCGTACGCGACGAGCCGCGTCCGGTGACGTTCACAGTCAGCATGTTGGTGCCCATATCCTCGAACATGGAGGTGACCTCTCCCGTCATGCCCTGCATGAGCGAAACAAGGATGATGACCGAACCGACACCGATGATAATGCCCAGCATGGTGAGAAATGCGCGCAGCTTACTGCCAGCCAAACTTTTGAGCGCCAGCTTAAACGCCTGTGTAAATCCCATCCGTCAGTCTCCTCTCGGGAAGGCCTCGCGCGCCGGGCCGTCAAAGATGATTTTTCCGTCCGCCACGCGGATAACGCGCTTCGCTTCCTGTGCAATGCCGTTGTCGTGCGTGATCAGAACGATTGTATTGCCTTCTTCGTTGAGCTTCTGCAGAAAGTCCAGCACCTCACGGCTGGTGCGCGAATCGAGCGCGCCGGTCGGTTCGTCTGCCAGAATGACTGACGGATTGCCCGCAAGTGCGCGCGCAATGGAAACACGCTGCTGCTGGCCGCCGGAGAGCTGACTGGGCAGGTTTTTCTCCTTGCCCGCAAGGCCTACGCGCGCGATCTGATACCGCGCTCGCTCGGCGCGCTCCTCCGCAGGAATCTCGGCGTACAGCAGCGACAGCTCCACATTTTCCTGCACATTCAGCTTAGGGATCAGATTATACTGCTGAAAAATGAAGCCCAGTGTTTTGTTGCGGATCTCTGCCTGTTCATCGTCGGTCAGTTCGGATACATCCTCGCCGTTGAGAAAATACTGCCCGCTCGTCGGCACATCCAAGCAGCCGATGATATTCATAAGCGTACTTTTTCCCGAACCGGACTGACCGACGATTGCCACAAATTCACCCTTGTAAATCTTCATCGAAACGCCATCCGAGGCGTGCACATCCGTATCACCCATGTGGTAAATCTTATAGATATCGCGCAGTTCGATAAGTGGAGTGCCGCCAGGCGCTTGTTCTGTTTTCATCACGGCATACCGCCTCCGCCAGAAGGCATACCGCCGCCGGAGGGCATGCCACCTCCACCACCGGAGGGCATAGCACCCATATCACCGCCGGACATGCCGCCCATGCCGCCGCCGGGCATCATGCCCATCTCGCCCTCCTCACCGGAGGACTCGTGCATCACCTGCGGCACATAGACGATGTCGCCTTCCGAAATACCGGAAACGATCTCAATATAAGTATCATCCGACAGGCCGGTTTCGACCTCGACCGCTTTCCAGCCGTCGGGCAGCAGTGTGCCATTCACCATGGTTCCGTCCGTATTCTTTTCACTGTCATCCTTGACATAGACGATATTGCCGCGCTGAACCGCAGAAATTGGTACAGCAACCGCATCCGTCGCTTCGCCTACGACGATGGTTGCGTCCACATTCATACCGGGCAGCAAATCCTCCGGAGGATCATCAATCTGCACGGTGACCGGATAGCTGGTCACGCCGTTCGCTGTCGTGCCCGCGACCGAGACCTTAGTCACCACGCCCTCGATCGTACCTGCGTTTTCCAGCGAATCACAGGTGATATTGACCGTCTGCCCGACTGCCACCTGATTGATGTCCAGCTCGTCAAGCGAAATATCAAAGGTCAGGTAGGACAGATCATAGATGACCGCCAGCGTTGTCTGTCCGTTGGTCGCATCGAGCGTATCGCCAACCTTGGTATTTTTGGTGATTACCGTACCGTCAATGGGTGCCGTAATGGTATAGTCATCCAGCTTGTCGACCGTGTTCTGATAGGAAAGCTGCTGCTGGGCAAGGGATAGCTTGCTGTTTTCCACCTGATTTTCGACCGATGTGGAGGACAGCGTCGCCACGGTCTGCCCCGCCGATACGGACGAACCTTCCCGGATGGACAGGCTCGCTACCTTGCCGGCAGTATCCGCCGTAATGGTAAACTCAGACAGATACGTAAAGTTTGCGCCCTGATTGCAAGCCACTCCACCCACTGTTGCGCTTGCCGCCGAAGAGGTGGACAAACCGCCCGGATTGCTCACCTGAATGGTCACATTGCGCACGATCTGATAGCCATCCAGCACGGTATCCGCGGCATCAATCGCCGTAACGGTGCCAGTCAGCGTTTCAAACGAACCGTCGATGGTAACCGTCGCCGTGCTGCCCACGCTGAATGTGGCTGCATCCGAAGCATTAAACGGCACGGTCAGCTCCATGGTAGAGGAATCGCGCACATCTGCAATCGTCGCGCCCGCCTGCACCTGATCGCCTACCTCAACATACAGCTCGGTCACCACGCCGGATTTGTCCGACTTAATATTCAGATCATCCAGACTCTCCACCGTCTGATTATAGCTGTTCTGGCTCTGCTGCAAGGAAAGCTGTGCCTGATCAATCGAATTCTGGACATCTGTACTGTCGATTTCATACATCACATCGCCCTTTTTCACCTCGTCACCTTCTTCAAACGTGCAGGAAAGCACCTCTCCCTGCACTGAGCTGGTGACGGCGTACTGGTTGGCCGGTTCAATTGTGCCGGTCGCAGACAGGGTCAGCTGGATATCCTGTCGGGACGCTTCGCTCTCGGTATAGGTTTGCATCACCTCACCTTTACCCGACAAGAAAAAGTGCCGAACGCCGAACACTCCGGCCAGCACAACCACCAGTGCGACCGGAATGATCACCTTCTTTTTCAGCTTTTTACGTTTTTTCTTTTTGCTGTGCGCACCGGGCGGTGCACTTTCTGCGGAAGCCTCCTCTTTGGCCTTGGTGTTCGCAGAAAACAATTTCTTCCCTTTGCGGGACTTTTTATCGCGCAATTTGTCAAACGGCAGTTTCAATCTTTGCTCCCTCCTGCTCACGTTTTATTGCCGCGTATCATCATAAGCTCACTTGTTTGAAGAAAGATTGAAAAAACCGTAACTTAACAATTTTTCCACTACTCCTACACAAAAACTCCACATACACCGCGCAAAATAAAAACACCCCTCGCAAGAAAGGAGATTTTTCATGCGCGTTCTTCTGATTGGGGCAACTGAGAATGAAAAGATTCCACAAGCGCTCCGGCGCGACCATATTTTGTTTGACCACATCCCACTGCCCGGCACGGAGCCACTTATTTTTCCGGAGGGGCTGTATGACGTCGCAGTCCTGCTGACCAGCAGTGCAGGAAAAGCTGCAGCGCAGCAATTGACCGCGCTCCTGCCTTCACTGCGGGAGGATGGCATGTCCGTGCCGCTGCTGATCGTGGCAGCACATCTGTCCGCGCGCGACCGCATCGTAGTGCTGGACGCCGGCGCGGACGATGTGCTGACCCAGCCTTTCCTG